>NZ_CEZPJD010000089.1:0-4490 GCF_983059655.1 Okeania sp. | reverse complement strand
ATTCCAACAGTTAAGTATTCTTCATAGGCGGGTAATATCCGGATAATTATCTACTTCTTCTTTTCTGGATATTCTTAATAGATTCCAACAGTTAAGTATTCTTCATAGGCGGGTAATATCCGGATAATTATCTACTCCTTCTTTTCTGGATATTCTTAATAGATTCCATAAGAGTTATATTTAAAAGTGGGATTAAAGTATTGGAGTAAAATTTTTTTTTGCAGGAGAATAATCAGCACTATAGGATAGTACTTCACTACTAGATCGCTACTATAAAGTTAAAATTAATTGTGCTTTAATTCATAGAGATATAGACAAAAAAATACTGTAGTAGTAGCCTTTTATATTCCCTTTATAGTAACTAGAATTATAAGGTTGGTAGTTAGAATAGTAGCGGTTCTAACCATAATAACTACGAGGACAAAGTTGAAAGCCTAAAAAATTACGGCGATGTAGAAGTAAAAATTCAGTTCAGAGATTGATAAATCACAGACTTTTCACCATAATTTTTCACAAAACCTCGACTCTTCATTACCTGTTCAAATAATTCCGTAGACAAACTATTTTCCACAGACCAAACTCCCGGTTTATTCAGTTTTCCAGATAAAATCAATTCGGCAATACCACCAGCACCAATACCCGTAACAGTTGCAGTATCTTTATGGATAATTGACGAGCAAAAATCAGCTTTTTCCCCTGACTTTTTACCAATAACTTTCGCTTGAATTGCTACACCAGTACCACTATATTTATCTGTAACTTGAGTCATTTTATAACTAACTTGAGAGAGAAATTCTATTACCCCTGAATTCTTTAACCAACTAACAGGAAATAAATGAGCAGTCATCCAAGTTAGATGATTATAAAAATCGGGAAAAGAACCGAACTTTGTAGTTACGGTTTGTACAGAAAAAGAAGTCGGCAAAGTCAAAGATTCTGGCATATCAAACCAGTAAACTCCAATTTTTCCGTAGGGTTTAGGAAAATCAATAACTTGGCGATCGCTATAAGGTTTAACAAATTCCCACTTGTTATTTTTCCACACCTCAAAATGATTTTGTAAACCTAAAAAAGTAGTCCGCATAACTGTTACTCCCGCTCCACCCGAACCACCTACGACATAACTTAAATGTATTTCCTCTGGTTTATCAAATTGTTCGACAGATTGACGGACTAAACTATTAGAAATTCCAGGAAAAATCCCTGTATTAATAATTGCAGTAACACCAGCTTGTTTGGCAGCTTCAGAATATTCTAAAGCTTTACGAGTAAATCCTCGATAGTCGCTAATATCGACATAATTAATACCAGCTTCGATACAATTTTTCAGAACATTAGTATCGCGATGATGAAACGGACCTGCACAATGAATAACTAAATTTCCAGAATATTTGCTGTAAGAATGAATAGTCTTTTTGACTGTTTCTTTATCTGCTAAATCTAGAGCTAAATATTTAACTCCAGAAATAGGAATTTCTTTGATATTGGCCTCTGGTTTACGTCCGGTAATAGTAATTTCTGAGTTTGTATAAGTAGCTAAATCTCTAGCAACACTACTACCAATTCTGCCGTATCCACCGATGATTAAAACTTGGTTAGTCATCTTTAGTTAATTGATGTTTAATGGAATAAAAAGTATCCTAAATTTTAAGCCATCTAACTGATTAGCTGGATTGATTTTTCAATAGTAGTTCTGTGAAATTATCCTCTTCACTTTCTGGTTTAAGATACAACGTGCAAATTCGCTCGACATCATCTGGATAAACTTGATTTTTATGACACCAAAGCTCGATACAGACATTGCTGAGAGCTTCTATTTCATCGTAATTAACATTAGCTGTTGGGGTATTTTCATCACAAGCAATTTTATTTAAGACTGTGACAATTTCAGGCTCAGTTAATTTATTAGTATTAGGATTGTAAAAAATACCATGTTCTGTCTTTTGATGACGAAGTAGCATATAAAGTAAAGGTTCTTTATCTGAAGATAATTTACTGCTAATTAAATCATCTGCCAAAGTCTCAGCATAATCTCGATTTTGCTGTAGTTTAGCAGTATGTTGATAATAGGGAGAAATTTCTAAATTTGCCAGAGCATTCAAATCGATTTCTCCAGATTCAATAGTGACTTGGGGTGCCATTTCTGGAACGTTTATTTCTTGGATTTCTTCCGCAGTTAAAACAGGCAAATCAATTACTTTTTTTGATTCGTAATGGCGAGACATTAAATTTTCCCACCGCTTTTGAATTTCTACTAAATCATAGTTAATTGTAGTTGCTTGATTTTGATTAGTAAGTGTTGGTACAAAAGTGTAAATTTCCACAGTACGAGGTGAATGCCAAAAGCGTAAAATTCTTCCCGCTCTTTGCACTGGTTTAATAGGAGTCCAGTCAATATCGTAGTTAATTACTACTGAGGCATCTTGCATATTTACACCTACACCATGAGTATCTGTAGAAATAAAAATGTCATAAGTTTCTGAATATTGATTAGTTTTTTTATTGGCAATAGGAGCAAATTGGTTAATCATATCTTCAATTTCTTTACTTTCTTTCATCTTGAATTTTTCTTCGCTTTCACTTTTTTCAATAGTTGCTGCAATTTTTAAATTCGGAAATCTTGATTCTAGTTTTTCATATAAATAAAAAACAGTTGGTCTTCTCTCAGAAAAGATAATAATTTTTTGCTGATTTTTTGCTGCTTTTTTAATTATTTTTGATAAACCATTAATTTTTAGATCGTTAATGTCATCAAAATTTTTTAGCTTGGTAATAATTGGTTTTAAAAATGCTGCTCGCTGTTGACGAGAAAATATAAATTCTAGCCTATCAAGGGTATAACTATTTTTCCCTCCTGGAGTATCAGCAATACTTTCTAGGATGTCTTGAAGTGCTAAAGGAGAACTTGCCCAAGAAATTTTAACTAATTGATTAAATAAGTCTTTAGACATAGGGTTTCCCATAACTTCAAAATATCCTTGAGTTATAGCTTTAGTTAATTCTGCTTCAAAAATCAGTGGAAAATTGATAGTATGAAGAACCATATTAGGAATATAACCTTTTTTATCGCTGAAGTTAATATAAGTTCCTTGTTCATCTTTTTGACCATAATATTTAGCAACATGAGGGGTTGTTAATTGACTAACTACTGGTAGTTTTACAAATTCATCAGTGCTTTCAACAGACCAAATTTTGACATTTTTAGTTTCTTGATCAAACAAAGTACTATGTTCTGGGAAAGTATTTAAAAAATATTCAAATTCATGGGGATTATTAGCTGTATGAGGTAACAGATAAAGTTGACTATTAATATTATCAAGATTTGTACCATAGGGAGAACCTGTCATAAGTAAAACTTTAGCATTACCTTTTTTTACTAATTCTCTAAGTCTAATAAAAGCTGTTCGTTCAGAAGGATTTTTTTTCCTATTAGACAGGTCCTTTTTAAAGCGATTTCTAAATTCGTGACTCTCATCAATAATTAGTAACCAACTTTGCTGTTCAACTACTTCTAAAATTTCTGTAAATTCCTTGAGTTTATGCCGAGCATCTTTCATTTCTTTATCAAATATTTTTTGCACAAAAAATTGATAAGGAAGTGCAGCTTCTCGCATTTCTTTTCGCCAGTTACTCTCAACAGCTTTCGGTGCAATAATCATCACATTATCAATTAAATTTTCTTCTTTTAAATGTAGAGCTACATGAACAGCAACAAAAGTTTTTCCTAATCCAGTTGATGCAACTATCATTGAACCATTAAAGTCTCGCATTTGCCGTAATGTTTGAGCAATCATATCAATTTGATAAGAAACTGGTTTTTTTGTATAACAAGTTTTAGGAGGTTGTTTATTTTCAAAAGCGGACACTAACATGGTTTTCAGATAAATATCCCAAGGCGTATCAAATTCTAACCATTTCAATAAAATATCTAGAAGTTCTTGAGTCAAATCTTGAGCATTATTAAAGTAATTGTCAAATTCTTTAATTAAAGCAGCAATTTCAATTTTATTCTTAATAACATTCCCACCTTCAGCTTGTTCCATAAGCCCTTTTCCTGTCAGATTTGAAGAGGTTTGAATTGCTGCTTCTCTATCGGAAATATAAAGTTTGTTGTGATGGTCTGTTGCTCTAGCGTCAACTATTTCAAATTGGTTGGATTGTATTTTTTCTACAAGGTCAATAACTGCTTTTCTTCTATCTTTATCTAATCCTGTCCGTAAATCTCGCATTATTTCTTGAATTAGAGCCATTCTTGCTCTTTGTTCTCCTGGATCGTCTAAACCAACTAAAAGAAAGGTTTGTTTACCTTTAGTGTAACGACGGATAAAATTCCATCCTTTGATAGTAAAAAAACCTGTAGCAATCCGAATTTTACTTTTAGCTTTTTCTAGCCATTCACTAATGTTTTGAAATGATTTACCTGATTCAAACCAACTTAAACGTTTTCTGTTCATTTTTAAACCTTTAGTTTTGGCATGGAAGTTTTACAA
>NZ_CEZPJD010000088.1:0-16245 GCF_983059655.1 Okeania sp. | reverse complement strand
TATGGTGAAAAATATGGTATTCCTGCTCCAGTGAAAAAGTCTTCTCCTTATAGTATTGATAAAAATTTATTGGGGATGGCGATCGAAGCAGGGGAGTTGGAAGACCCTTGGGTGGAGGCAGCAGAGGAAGTTTATAATATGACGAAGGCGATCGCTGATACTCCGAATGAACCGGAATATGTTGAAATTGGTTTTGAGGGAGGTATTCCTGTTAGTCTCAACGGTCAAGGAATGGGTGGTATTGAGTTAATTACTCAACTTAATCAGATCGCGGGAAGTCATGGTGTCGGTCGTATTGACATGATTGAAAACCGTCTTGTGGGAATTAAGTCACGAGAAATTTATGAGTCTCCAGCAATGTGGGTTTTAATTCAAGCGCATCGTGACTTGGAAAGTTTAACTTTGACTGCTGATGTGACTCGTTATAAGCGGGGTATTGAGGAAACTTACAGTCAGTTGGTTTATAACGGTTTGTGGTTTAGTCCGTTGAAGGGTGCGTTGGATGCTTTTATTCAGCAGACTCAGGAAAGGGTGACTGGTGTTGTGCGAGTGAAGTTGTTTAAGGGTAATGCGATGGTTGTTGGTCGTCAGTCTGGCAATTCCTTGTATAGTTTTGATTTGGCGACTTATGGTGCTGAGGATGAGTTCGACCATAAAGCGGCGGAAGGGTTTATTTATGTTTGGGGTTTGCCTACTCGTGTTTGGTCGGAGAAACTTAGGGGTTAATAAGTTGGGGATTTTTTGACTTTAATTAGTTGTTCCTGTAGGGATATATTTTGATTTCTACAGGAATAATTTTTTTTGTGTAGGTTGGGTTAAGCGAGAGCGCAACCCAACAAATATCTATAAATATCTAAATAGGGTTTGCGTATGGAAAGTCTTTTTGCTGAGGTAGGAGACAGGAGAAATGGGAATGTAGAGGAGGTAGGAGCTCAGGGATATATTTTGATTTCTACAGGAATAATTTTTTTGTGTAGGTTGGGTTAAGCGAGAGCGAAACCCAACAAATATCTATAGAATATCTAAATAATGTTGGGTTTATCCTACGGATAAGCTCCGCTAACGTTCCTCAACCCAACCTACATAGGACTTACGCAGATACGCTATATATAGCGCTAAAAACTATTGTCCAACAGTTACTTTACTCTATAAATAGTGCCTTTGCGTAAGTCCTGCTACATTAACTCACATTCCGCACTTAAAGTTGTATCAGAATAGGGTAGAGAAAATTATATATGTAATTTAAGATAATGATTCATGTATTTTTTTTGCTACATTCATTATTGAAGTGTGGAATGTGGGTTTTAACTTTGAAATTATGGCTTTTTTTTAACAACTAAAGTACCAGCTATCTTGTCATGCAATGCTTGCTTTTTTTTGGTAAAAGCTGCCATAATAAACCCAATTAGCAGAATTATTGACGAAATTGTTTTGGCGAAATACCTTCCATTTGCACGACCAAATGATATGGGATTTCCATTTAAGTCTGTAACGATAATTCCCATTATTTTTTTCCCAAAAGTTGCTTTTATTGGTAAACTTTCAAGTCGTGTCAAATAAAACCATTTTAATATAGTAGCGAATAAGACAAACATTAGAGTCACTATATATGATGAATCGCCAAATAATCCTTCCTTTAATCCTACTGAAATAATCAAAATAATACCGAAAATTCCTGTAGTTATACTGAAAGACCCCCAACGTATCCACCATCCAAAAGCACCTATTGAATTGATTATGTCATCAGGCAAAAATTTATTATTTAAAATGATTTTACCTAATAATCCCATTACGATTATCAGAATAATATTATCGATAACCCAAGCGAAACAACGCCTAAAAAATCCTGGATATTCAGGAGCATAAGAAACTACTGTTGATTGTTCTTCTTCCTGATTAGTTTTAGGCAGAGTAGAACTCTGTTTTGCTTCATTTATATTGTTTAAATAGTTGAAAATATCTTGTGTATTTTGAGGTCTATGCCCTGGAAAAGGCTTCATTAAATAATCTATAAGATCGCCCAAATCATTTGATACCTCAACACTATTTCGCCAAATTAAATCCCCCGTGTTAGGGTCTTCAGCAAAATTATTAGGATGCTTACCTGTTAATAGATAAACAAAAGTTCTCCCCAAAGCAAAAAAATCAGATTGCTGCACAGCTTTTCCATTCACTTGTTCCAATGGTGTATAACCAGGAGAAATAACTCCTGTTACTTGTTTCCCTGCTAATTGTTGTAGATAACTTTGAGTAACTTCTCTAGCTGTACCAAAATCAATTAATACTAGTTGACCATTTTCTCTAATCATAATATTCGACGGCTTAATATCTCTATGAAAATATTCCTGTTGATGAACTTCATGCAAAATTTCTATCAACTGTTTTAACCATCTAAATGCTGCTTTTTGAGAAATAGGTTCAAAGCTGCGTTGCTTCATATATTTTTCTAAATCCATCCCGTTAATTTTTTCCATCACCAAACAATGCAAATATTTTTGACTATTTTTAGGTCGAAAAGTGAAATAACTGTCAGATTCAACTCTAGGAATACCAGGATGATTTAAACTACTTAAAACCTCAGCTTCTTGTCGAAATAATTCAACTGCTTTCGGATGATTATTATGTAGAACTTTTAAAACTTTGGGAGTGCCACAATCTTCCACTTCAAATGTTTTACCAAAACCACCGCCACCGAGAGGTCGAATGACTCGATAAATGTCTTGCAGCAACAGTTGGGAACCACAATTTTTACAAAATAAAGGAGTGCCACTATTTTGAGGATTAGAACATTGAGGATTTATGCAATAACTCATAACAAGTTGTTCAACAATTAATAATTAATAATTACCTCTCCTTTAAAAGAAGAGGATTGACTCAAAGGAAAACTTTTCTTTATTATCCTCTTAAAAGGGGAAGGCTTTAAACCATAATTTTTTGGTAAATGGTGCATTATTAGAGAAATGAGAAGTCAGAAGCAATCCATAGCTAAATTTTCAGTGTCCAAATGTTGCACGAAAAACATTGAGCAATGTCTGCTTTTTAGTTATCTTAACCTAAAAATTATATAATATAATAGTTAGGAAAAAAGGGAAATGCAACCAAGCACCTTACTTATCAAATAAAATAATGATAATATCAGAAAATCCAAAAATAATAGCTAATCCACCTGTAGCTGAAAAAGACGAAATCGAAATATTTTACCCTACTGAAGACGGAGAACCTTTGGCTGAAACCTACGAGCATTTGTATGCTATTCTGACAACCCTAGAAGTAATTAAACAATATTTAAAAGGTCGCCAAGCAACTGTATTAAGCGACCAATTTTTGTTTTATTCTCAGAAGTTTCCAAGTTTGCGAGTAGCTCCTGATGTGATGGTAATTTTTGATGTGAAACCAGGAGGAAGAGATAACTATAAAATATGGCAAGAAGGTCAAACTCCTGTAGTGATTTTTGAAATGACTTCTCCAGGAACAAAAAGAGTAGACCAAGATTTTAAAAAAGGATTATACGAACAATTAGGAGTGAAAGAATATTGGTTATTTGACCCGAGAGGAGAATGGATAAAAGAGAAATTACAAGGGTATCGTCTGAGAGGAAAAGTTTATGAATTAATCACAGATGGTCGGAGCGAACCTTTAAAATTACGGTTAGAAGTAGAGGATAAATTAATCGGATTTTATCGAGAAGATACAGGAGAAAAATTGTTAATTCCTGATGAATTACGAGAAGCTTTGAATCAGGAAATTGTGGCACGGGAAGAAGCAGAGAAACGAGCTGAAGCAGAACGTCAACGAGCTGAATTAGAACGTCAACGAGCTGAAGAATTGGAATCTTTATTGTCTCGTTATCGCGATCAATTTGGGGAATTACCTGAAAATTGACAGAAAAGAATAAGGTGAAGGATTGACGGCCGTTAACCCCCTAAAAATGATGTATAATTTCGTCATTCTATACGGACGTTTCATGCAACATCCCTACCACTTTTAACAAACATTTATCGACCTTGATATAAAACTATGACATCAGAAAATCAAACAACTTCAGACAATCAACCTGTAACTGAAAAAACAGAAAATCAAACAACTCCAGAGAATCAAACTATAACTGAAAAAAAAGAAGTATTTTATCCTAATGAGGATGAAAAAACTTGGGGTGAAAGTTACGATCATTTATACGCTGTTGCAACTATTTTTGAAACTTTGAAAGAATATTTAAAAGGTCAAAAAGCTAATGTATTCAGCAAACAATTTTTATATTTTTCCAATGGTTATCCTAAGTTACGAACTGTTCCCGATGTGATGGTAGTTTTTGATATTGAACCAGGGGGAAGAGATAGTTATCTTCTTTTTGAAGAACTTAAAATTCCGGCGGTTATTTTTGAAGTTACAACTGAAAATACCCGCAGAGACGATGAAGGTTTTAAGAAAGTATTTTACGAACAATTAAAAGTAAAAGAATGTTGGTTATTTGACCCTAAAGGTGAATGGATAGAAGAAAAATTGCAAGGGTATCGTCTGGAGGAAAAAGATTATAAATTAATTACAGATGGTCGGAGCGAACCTTTAGGATTACGTTTAGAAGTTGAGGATAAATTGATAAGATTTTATCGGGAAGATACGGGAGAAAAATTAGTAATTTCTGATGAATTACGAGAAGTTTTGAATCAGGAAATTGGGGCACGGCAAGAAGCAGAAAAACGAACCGAAGAATTAGAATCTTTACTGTCTTGTTATCGCGATCGCTTTGGAGAATTACCTGAAAATTAATGTAAGCATTCAGCTATTAGCTTTCAGCTTTCAGCAATTTTATTCAAATCTAAAGGAGGAAGTTTAAGTTAATATATTTGAAGTCTGCTTTTTTAGTCAAGATTAATTTTGATTTAATTAATAAAGCTTTGATATAAAATAAAAAATAGCTGATAGCTGATAGTTGACTGCTGAATGCTTACAAATTAACAAAGGAAAATTAGGCTAAGGAAAATTCTTTGGCTTAATCATTTTTTAACAGCGCTTTTCAAAATTCAAGCCCCCGCGCATCCCCCATTCAACAAAAAGCGAAGCAACATCTGGCATCCCCCATTCAACAAAAAGCGAATCAACATCTGGCTTCCCCCTTTCCAAGGGGGACGGGAGGGGGATAAAAAGGGGGACTTTTAGAAGCAAATTGACTCTTGTTCCCCCCAAAGTTGGCTTGCTCGGGGGGCAAAATTCAGTATCAAAAAACTTTTCAAATATCCTCTCAGCAACAAATGTTTATTTAACACTCCATTACCAAACTTCTGTTAAATCTAAAACAAATCCAGGCAACACATCTTCTCCAGATAAACTATTAGGATTTTCCAAAATTTCTACTTCCCTATCTTGCCGATAAATCTCTATTTTTCGGTTTTTACTATCAATTAACCAACCTAATCTTGCACCATTTGACTGATACTCTTTCATCTTTTTTTGTAACTCTAAAATAGTATCATTTTTAGAACGTAATTCTACGACAAAATCCGGGCATAAAGGTGCAAAAGTTTCCTGTTCTTCCCTAGTTAAACTATCCCATCTTTCCTGTTTTACCCAGGCAGCATCAGGAGAGCGATCACTACCATTAGGCAGATGAAAACCACTAGAAGAATTAAAGGCTACTCCTAACTTTGTGCGACGGTTCCATAACCATAATAGGGCTTCAATCCCTAAATTTTGTCTGCCAGTATCACTTCCTGTAGGTGCCATAATAATTAACTCCCCTGATGCTGTTCTTTCTAATTGTAAATCTCGGTTAACCAGTGCTAACTCCAGGAATTGTTCGTGAGTAATTTTCAAGTTAATTTCTTTGGGAATATTAACTGCTATTGTCTTAATTAAATTAGTTGTTACCATAAATTTTTACCTTTACTGAAGATAACGCTCAATTCCATAAACCCGGTTTATCGTAGATGTTGATTATCAAAAACAATAATTTACCGTAAAAACCGAGTTTCTTCACGTCAGTTCCAATTCTATCAAAATCGAAAAAATATTTCTCTTATTTTATCAATGTTTGCTACAAATCTCATATTCTCTTCTGGGTAACTAAAGTATTCATTCCTTCTTACCGAAGAATTAAGGTAAAAATCCTCTCCTTTAAAAGAGAAGTAAGAAAAATTTTTCTTTTATTCAATCCTCTTCTTTTTAGGGAGACGTAATTATCAATTATCCATGATCAATTGTCAATTATTGAATTCCTCCTTCTTTCTGATAACTGAAATGGCATTGATACATTTGAAAATAATAACCGGAAACCCTGGATTTAGATTCAGGATAAAATATACAATTTTGAGTTTCTGGTTGAAAAGGAACGATGTAGCTATAATTTAGGATTACCAGGGAATAATTTTCTATTTTTAATAGTCCCAATTCAAGCCTTGCCAAAATCATTAGTATAAATTTTTCTAAAATAAATTAAAATTATTTCTGATAACACTGAGGACTAAATGAATAATTAAGAGTATAAAGGAATAAATATATTTTTTTTAATAGGCAAATCAATAATGTTAGAACCACTCTTTACTGATGGCAGCGATCGCTCCCCAATATTTAGTAATTTAGAGAACGGAAAAAATCCTCAATCTTCTCTGATTCCAGAAGAAGAAATCATCTTATCAACTGGCGAAAGAATTACTAATTTTTATGATTATGAATTAGATTTAGAAACTGCCTTTACTATCCAGAATTATGAAACAGAGTTAGATGAAATTTTATTTACAGGACCAGAAATTATTACTACAGAATCAACACAGAACTCTGTTGTTTTGAGGTCTGCTAGTAAAGCCACAAAAGATCCTCTAACAGGAATAGAAGAAGGAGAACAATTGGTTGGACAATCCATTAGTCAAGAACCACCTTTACTATTTACTGAAGTTTCTCCAAAAGGAGGAGTAAAAATCAACTTTGAAAATACACCTATAATTCGTCAGCGACAAGTTGAATTAGACTTTAATCTTCTAGATAACACAGATAAATCTGACAAAACTATCAGACTAAACTTATTTTCAGATGTTACCCTAGATGTCGAACTTGATGAAGTAAAATCTTCACCAAATAAACAAGACTGGGTACGAACAGGTAAAGTAATAGGAGTCGAAAATAGTCAAGTTATTTTGATTAGCAGTAAAGATGAAAGTAATATTTTAGGAGAAATTAGACTAGACTACCCAGACTCAGAAAAACCAGATGAATTTTATGAAATTCGTTCCTTAGACCAAGATAAATTTGTAGTCAATCAACTAGAAACTTCCTCCTTTTCTCATTGTCATATTTGTGGAGGTGGTCATCAAACATCCAACCATCAAGATAACCCATCAAACTTAGAAGATAGCCTTGGTAATGGTAGTTTTGATAGTGTTTTTGATAAAATTGTACCTCAAAAAGTATCACTATTATCTAATAACAACAAAATCAATGGTTTATTAACTCAAACCCGTTGGGATACAACAGAAGAAAATGTAATTACTTATAGCTTTTTCTCAAATCAAGCAATTAATTCATACTATGGAACAGAAGATCCATTACCAGTAACTGACCCAATTAAAAGAAATGTAACAGAGATTTTCGATCTCTTTGAACAATATCTAGATGTCACATTTCAAGAAGTAGCAGATACAGCAAATAACTACGGTCAAATACGCATAATGTTATCCAATGGACCATTAGCAAGTGATTCCCGTGGTTATGCCTACCAACCACCAGGTACAACAGAAAATCCTATTGATGGAGATATACATTTATCATCTGTTTATAAACACGAATATGAGGATGTTCCTGGAAGTTATGGTTATATAACTATCGCCCATGAAATAGGTCATGCTTTAGGTTTAAAACATCCTGGTAATTATAGTTCTGGAGAACGGGGTCCTTTCTTATCTTATGCTCAAGATAACAATACTAATACCATGATGACCTACGTTGGTTTGGGTGGCTTTAATCAATATTCCACGACACCAATGACTTATGATATTCGAAGCTTACAATATTTATATGGTAGAAATAACAACTTTAATTCCCAAAATACAACCTATTCATTTGATAGTGTTTATGGATTTTCTGATGGTAATCAATATTTAGGCAGCCCTGACACCGGAACAAAAGTAACCCTTTGGGATGGAGGTGGTTTTGATACTGTAGATCTATCCAAACTTCCTGCTTTAGAATTAGAAGGTTTTACTTTTGATTACCGCGTAGATTTAAGAGGAGGTGGGTTAATTACTACTGCTGACGCTTACAATAAACATGAATATATTGCATTTCAGGACACCAGTGGCAAGAAATATAAGACTTCTACTTCTGGTACGGCGATCGCTTATCATACAGTTATCGAAAATCTGATTAACTCTGCTGGAAATGATTTCATTTCTGCTAATGGTGCTGCTAATAAGTTTAGCGGCTATGCACCAGGAGAATATACAGGAAATGATAAGATTGTCAAGACAAATCAAAAGGATATTTTAGACTTGTCAGAATATAGTAGCTCCCAGGTCAAAAGTAGTAAGAAGAAGAACGATTTAATTCTCGATCTAGGTGAAGAAAATGGTTCAATTACTATTTCTAATTATTATGCAGTTGGAGCAGGAAAGCGGATGAAGATTTTGTATGACCAACCAACTACTCCAGAAATTACTATCAATGATATTACTATAAATGAGGGTAATAGTGGAGTACAGAGACCGAAGTTTACAATCAACCTCAGCGAACCTAGTGACGAGACAGTGAAAGTTAGTTTGGCTACCGTAAATAGTGGAGCTAAAGCAGGTTCAGATTATCGACGTCGTAATCGCACTATTACTTTCAAACCAGGTGAAACCACAAAACAAATTGTTGTACCAGTTTTGGGAGATACTGCTGACGAATTGGATGAGAAATTCGTTGTTAAACTTAGTAAAGCCCAAAATGCTACTATTGCTGATGGTAGAGGTGTCGCAACTATTAAAAATGATGATTTGACAGCTATTTCTATTAGTCCTGCTACAGTCACCGAAGGTGATACGGGTAATAAAAAAGCTCAGTTTGAAGTAACTCTTGACCAAGAAAGTCCGAGGGAAGTAAAGGTAGATTATCAAACTAATGATAGTACAGCTATCAGTGGGTCAGACTATCTTTCGAGATCGGGTACGATAACATTTGAACCTGGTGAGACAGAAAAGGTTATTCGAGTACCTGTTTTTGGTGACACAAAAGTTGAAGAACAGGAATATTTTTGGGTACAATTAAGGAATGCTGAAAATGCAGAAATAGACCCAGATAATCGTTCGGGTTTAGGAACTATTAAAGATAATGATTAGGCGTCATTTCAGTTATCAGTTATCAGTTATCAGTTATCAGTTATCAGTTATCAGTACCTCCCCTTCTCATAGTTTTGTGGAATGGGCATCTTGCCCGTTTCCCATCTACTAACATTGATACATTCGGAAATAATAAGCGGAAACTCTGGATTGAGAATAGTCCAGTAGGGTGCGTTAGCGGAACGAAGTGGAGCGTAACGCACCATTTTTGATGTTGCTGGTGCGTTACGCTATCGCTAACAACACCCTACTGGACTGATGGCTGACGGCTGAATGCTTACATTCTAAGAGCGTAACGCACCATTTTTGATGTTGCTGGTGCGTTACGCTATCGCTAACAGCACCCTACTTATGGCTGAATGCTTACATTCTAAGTAATATCATGTCCGGTTGAATAGTTATAATTACAGCTCGTAGTATTGCTCTAGCAATAATATAGATATCTCAAGGGCTAAAGCCCTACTACAAACAAAAACTTTTTTGATCGTTAATTATCCGGACATGATATAACAGCTTTTGATGTTGCTGGTGCGTTACGCTATCGCTAACAGCACCCTACTGGGCTGACGGCTGAAGGCTTACATTCTAAGTAACAGCTTTTGATGTTGCTGGTGCGTTACGCTATCGCTAACAGCACCCTACTGGGCTGACGGCTGAAGGCTTACATTCTAAGTAACAGCAAAACCTAATATTTTTAAACTTAATTATGACTTATAATACCCGCTTTTAAGGGCGGGAATAAAGCTTTGAACGTGCAAAAAAACAATAGCTGATAGCTGATGGCTGACAGCTAAATGCTTACAAATTAGCTTCTAAAAACAAAGAATAATTTGTATCACCATCAAACTCAGAAACTCGGACAAAGTAATTACCCTCTGCTAAAGAATCAATAGCTATTATTTCATCAATAGTACCAACATTTCTTGACTCAGCAAAAACCTCTAAAGTTTCCACCACTCCATTATTATTAATATCCTCAATTAACTCCACATCTGCATCCCCACTCAAGCCAGTTAATACAACATCTAAACTACTAGGATTATTCAAAATAAAACTATAAATATCGACCGGATTTCCACTGCCAACAAAATCATTAGTTTCCGCAGTACCTAAAACTCCAAAATCACCAGTGATATTTAACAAATTATCTCTAAAATCTGGAGGGGTACTCAAACGATTTTCTGACAACCCAACTAAAATGTAATGTTGAATTGCACTACTAAAAGTACCACTATTTAATAACTCCACTACATCCTGATTTTGACCAAGATAAAAATCTGTATCAAACAAAAAACTAGGGTCGCGATTTTCAAATTGACCAAACCTAACATAATGTTCAAAAGGTGTTAATTCTGCTGATTCTAATGCTGTAGCTAATTCAGGATTAGAGATGTAAAAAGCAGTATTAAATAAAGGACTAGGGTCACGAAATTCAAATTGACCAAACCTAATAAAATGTTCCACTGCTGTCAGACTACCTGCTTCAACAGCAGCAGCTACACCAGTATTAATTTCGAGATAAAAGCTAGTATCAAATAAAGCATTCGGGTCACGATTTTCAAATTGACCCACATTCACAAAATGTTCCAACCCACTACTAAAACTACCCGCAGCAATTTCATCTACAACATCAGGGTTTTGAAATAAATAAAATCCTTCATCAAACAGAGTTTCAATAGTTAACATTTCTTAAAAAAAAAATTGAGTTTACATTGCAACCTAAGCAATGTTATCTTACTACAATCATTCATTTCTGTATGCTTTAAATTTAAAATTTATACTTAAAAATTAAGGGACATTAATTATGAGTAAATCTTCTTTAATGAACATTCTACGTCGTGCTTATGGCATTGCCAGAATGTCGAAAAAAACTGGCATTCCCAGCGATGAATTATTAGGAATGGTCAGAGAAGCTCAAAGTAGAAACTTTCGGACTACTCGCCGTCGTTTATTACAAGGTGGTTTAGGGTTTGCTGGAGCAATGGCAGCTTCTAATTTCTTTAAGGGTGGACAACGAGCAATGGCTCAACAAACACCAGTATTAATCGTAGGTGCAGGAATGGCGGGATTAACTGCAGCTTACCGTTTAACTCAGGCAGGAGTACCAGTAAATGTGATTGAAGCTAGAAATAGAGTGGGAGGTCGAATTAGAAGTATCTCTAAAATTGCTGGAACAACTATTGATGCTGAATTAGGAGCAGCTTATATTGATACTGAACACGTTTGCATTCGTGACTTAGCAGCAGAACTGGGATTGACAGAATTGGATCTGGTAGCTGGTGAGGAGGGGTTAACGCCAGAAATTTACTTTGCTGAGGGTAGAATTATTCCCATAGAAGAAATTATTAATGATTTTTCTCCTGTTGCCGAACGAATAGATGAGACTCTGATAGCGATCGATAATTTTGAAGATTATACGACTTTTGACGAACCTACCGCAGCTATAGATAATCTCTCAATTACCGAATATCTAGAAACTATTCCCACTAGCACTACTTTACGACAGATGCTGGAAGTAGCTTACAATGCTTTTTATGGTTTGGATGCTAACGAACAGTCGAGTTTGAATCTAATATATGTGATTGGCACTGAACCTAATACATTTGAATTATATGGTTCTAGTGACGAACGTTATCGAATTATTGGTGGTAATAGTCAAATTATTAACAGTCTTGCTACTCTTGTACAAGGTTCCATTGAAACTAGCACAGTTTTAGAAGCAATAACAACTTTATCAGATGGTAGTTACAGAGTGAGTTTAAGGTCTGGAGAAAGAACTTTTGAGCGTACTTATGAAAGAATTGTGTTAACTACACCTTTTCCGGTACTCAGACAAGTTCAACTCAATGTCGATCTACCACCAGTTAAAAGATTTGCTATTGATAATTACGGTTTTGGTACAAATTCTAAGTTACATATAGCTTTCAATAACCCAGTTTGGCGCACTCGGTTTGGCTCAAGTGGGGAAACTTATGTAGATTTAGGGTTTCAAAATACCCGAGAAGTTGCCCCAACAAGTCCGACTACGGAGGGTGTACTGGAATTTTTGGCTGGCGGAAATTTAGGAGTAGTTTTAGGTAGCGGGACTCCAGAAGACCACGCACAACGCTTTTTGCCAGAGCTTGATTTGGTATATCCGGGAATAAGTAGCGATCGCATCGGTCGGGCCGTTCGGACTTATTGGCCTGGAGAATTATATACTCAAGGTTCATATACTTGTTATCGGCCAGGGCAATTTGTTCAATTTTTTGGTGTTGAAGGCGAGAGAGTGGGGAATTTATTTTTTGCTGGCGAACACACTTCTTTAGATTTTCAAGGTTATATGGAGGGTGCCTGTGAGAGTGGTGAAATAGCTGCGATGGAAGTTTTAGAAGATTTAGGTTTAGCTCCTGCTGTTGAGGCGCTGAGGGTTAAACAGTCTTTACAAGTAAGTCGTCGTAGTGGCCGAAAACAAGGACCTAGAGCTAATGGTGTTCGTGAAAAGCGGGGTCTACCACTAAAGTAATACCGTTTCACGGAAATAATATCATGTCCGGTTGAATACTTATTATTAAAATACTAGGGGAGCGGGGGAGTGGGGAGTAAGGGAGTAGGGAAAATAGAAAGATTTATTGTTTAAGCACTTATGATAAGTTTTTTCCAGATCGCTCTTATCCGGACATGATATAAAAAGTCAAAAGCGAGTGTGTAATTCTGAGGTCTCCGTTTCCTCCGGAAACGCTCCGCGAACAGAATGTAAGACACACTCAAGACAGTCAAAAGTAAGATTTTACAAAAAAAACGTGCAATAGTTTTATGGAAATGGAATGGGTATCTTGCCCGTTCCCCGTTCCTGATATTTTCACCGCAGGCAGGATATCAGGGACAGAGAGGGACTGATAACTGTTAACTTAAATGACTCCTCAATAGACATCTGGCGATCGTCAAAAATTAAATCAATCCCATACGCATAAATCATCAATTCTTTTCCCCTACTCCCTACTCCCTCTTTTCCGGAGAGGTCTAATAGGTTATTATAAGTATTCAACCGTTAGCGTAGCTCCCTCGGAGGGGGCAAATGATATAAGTCCTCTGATAATGAGACCTCAAAATGACTAAATCTTCCGTGATGACAATACTAGGTCGCGCTCATACTATTGCCAGAATGTCAAGAGAAACTGGTATCCCTGGTGATGAATTATTAGGAATAGTAAAAGAAGCTAAAGCTAGAAAATTTCCCAATGCTTGCAGTTCCTTATTAAAAGGGGGTTTAGACTTAGCTCAAAAATTTAAAGTTTCCCTTTTGTCCAAGGGTGGAGAAAGGGCAATGGCTCAAACAACTCCAGTATTAATAGTAGGGGCAGGAATTGCTGGATTAACTGCTGCCTATCGTCTAACTCAGGCGGGAGTTCCAGTAAACGTGATTGAAGCTAGTAACCGGGTAGGGGGTAGAATCCGAACTTGCCAAAAAGCATTAGGTACTCCATTTGCTGTTGAACTTGGTGGAGAATTTATCTACACCGAGCATATTTATCTGCGCAGTTTGGTTAAGGAATTAGGATTACATCTTGTAGATTTGCAGTCAGTCGATGAAAATTTGGAAACACAAGAGACTTACTTTTTTGAAGGTCGCAAGGTTTCATTAGCAGAAATTACCACAGATTTTGCACCAATTGCAGAGCAGATTAATAGAGATTTTGAGGCGATCGCTAATTTTAAAGACTATACCACAAAAGTTCCAGCAGCAGTAGAACTAGATAATATTTCAATTGCTGAATATTTAGACCAAATTCCTCAAACTACGCCAGCAATTCGTCAGCTAGTCAAAGCTGCTTACGAAACTTACTACGGTCTAAATATGGAAGAGCAGTCTAGTCTCAATTTAATCTATATAATAGGTGCTCAAGTAGGTAAGTTTGGCATTATTGGTGTTATCGAGCAACTTTTTAACGTACAGGGAGGTAACGAACTGATCCCCGAAAAGTTGGCAAATTTAGTCTCCAATTCTATTGAGACGGGAACAATATTAGAAGCGATAAATTATCTTTCTGATGGTCGGTATCGAGTGGTATTAAGGTCGGACAACTGTACCTTTGAGCGTACTTATGAGAGAATTTTGCTAACATTACCCTTAACTTTGTTACGACAAGTTCAGCTTAATGTAGATTTGCCACCTTTGAAAAAGTTATCTATAGATACTGCTAGTTATGGAATGAACTCTAAGTTAACTACTACTTATCAAGAAAAAATTTGGCGTACTCGCTACAACTCTACAGCTAATGTCTATTTAGATTTAGGGTTTCAAAACACTTGGGAAACTGCGGAAAGTCGTTATCATGCAGGCATGGGTTTGATTACACAATTTGTTGGTGGTACTCAAGGTGTAGCAATAGGAACTGGTACTCCTGAAATTCATGCTCAAAAATTGAATTCCCAACTCGAACAGGTTTTTCCTGGTATTAGTAATATTTCCATGCCAGATCGGACAATTCGTAGTTATTGGCCAGGAGAAGTTTATGCTCGTGGTTCTTATTTATGTTACAAACCGGGGGAGTGGACAAAGTTTTATGGTGTAGAAAGACAACGAGTGGGTAATATATTTTTTGCCGGGGAGCATACATCTTGTCTGGAAAATCAAGGTTATATGGAGGGTGCTTGTGAGAGTGGTGAAATAGCTGCGATGGAAATTTTACAAGATTTAGGTTTAGAAGGTATAGCGCTTTGTGCAGGCAATAGGCAACAGGCAACAGCGGTCAGACCCCGCGACGACACCAGCTCCCTTGCGGAATGCTGACCAAGAGAGGCAACAGGGAACCCAACCCTAACCCCTCCGGTGGAGGGCAGGGCTGTTTCATTCTCGATAGACACGGGGACGCACCAGACACGGAGACACGGGGATATAGGCTTTTAAGCAGCGTTGAACCAAATATTCTCTCAGAGTTTAAAGACGCTTATTCCCTCAAAAATCGGCAAATTTTGGTAAATTATACTGTTCCACTATCCCATAATCTCCTGTTTTTCCTAAATCTTTAATATACAATACTTTAAAACAGCCCTGCTCCCAGGAGGGGAATAAAAAATCGATCATATAAGACTTTTAGTTATTGGACAGTTTTTATAATTTGTAGATATGCCAGCGCACATTGCTATAACAATTAAATGAATGCAAGTGCGGGCATCTTGCCCGCGATGGGTGTATCTCACCAAAGTGGAATCCGCTGTATCTTCCCTATTCCCTACTTTTACAAAAAGTCTATATCTTTTTCAAAAATGTCTAATAGTTACTATGAAATACTTCTATTTTACTATCTTAATACCATTGTTAAATGTGGGAGTTTATCGTCAATTATTACAGAGTTATAAGGTGAATATATTTGCTCAAAATTCTGAGTTTGATGACCCAATTTGTTATATGGAAACTACGGAGGGGGAAATTATTAATTTAGTTAATCTCTGTGGCGATCGAGATATTAATGAAGCTAAAAAAGTTAGTTGTAAATCTGAATCAGAGAAAGTTAAAGCTACAGATATACCGATTAGTAATGTCAACTATGATGGTAATTTTTTAACTGGTAAAGTTGCTAATGAAAGTTGTCAAATTGTGAAAGAAATTAAAGTGAATTATCAGGTATTAGATGATAGGGATAATATCATTGATAATGGGTTTATTTATGCTGAACCTAGTACAGTTGAGCCAGGGAAAGTAGCATCGTTTAAAGGTAATGTTTCCCCAGGATCTAAAGTAGAAACAACTTTTGTTGAATGGAGTGAATAAGGAAGTCTGAAGTTAGAAGTCTGAAGTCTGAAGTTAAAAAATTGTATGTGATACTTAACAGTATGATAAATTCTGTTGCTTGAATTTTTTTGTTTATTGAGGCGATTATTTATAATTCATTGGCATCACTAAACGTAAGCATTTCCTCCGGAATGCTGCGCAAACAGCTATTAGCCATCAGCTATC
>NZ_CEZPJD010000087.1:0-16479 GCF_983059655.1 Okeania sp. | reverse complement strand
ACTGATAACTGATAACTGATAACTGAAATGACCACTACCTGTGACGCGAATACGAGGTATGGTGCGGGTTGGTGCTTCAAATGACGCATTATTCAAGAAGTAGCGTCCAGTATTAATTAAGCGAGAGAGATTTGAATAGCTAGCTTCTCTTGGGCATTCATAACTTACAAACTCAGCATAGTTCAAAGCTGATTTCAGCGCAGATTTTGGTGCAGGAACAAGTGGATAATTGGTTATCTGAGTTTGATAAATATTTTCATTTATAGCAGAAAGCTGTTTTGACGCAAGGCGTACTCTATCATAACAGGTCATAGCGTGAGCGCTGCTGGCAAAAAGAACAGTCCCTGCTGTTATATCATGTTCGGTAGAACAGTTACAGCAGATTCCACTTTGGTCAGGTATACCAATCGCGGGCAAGATGCCCGCACTACAAAAATTTGATTGTCAATCTCTGTATTTCATATACTTGGAATATGCTGTATCATTAGGCTCGTAGTAGGGCTTTAGCCCTAATAGTAAGTATTTTCTGGGCTAAAGCCCTACTACAAACAAAAATTTTATTATTAAGTAATTATCCGAACATGATATTAGTAGAGCTGGAGCTAATAAACTTTTAGACATCTCCAAAAATCAAAAATAAAATCAATTCTCACACATAAATTATCAATTCTTTCTTCCTACTGCCTATTGCCTACTCCCTACTCCCTCTTTTCTGGAGATGTCTTTTGAGTTTGTCCATAATATTTTTGACCAAAAAATCAGGTCTCAAGCCTCCCCTTTTAAGGGGATGAAAAGAAATCAAGTTCAATATTTCAAGCCTCTGACTTTAGGCAGAGGTTACTGATAACTGATAACTGATAACTGATAACTGATAACTGAAATGACAAGTGGGAGTAATCTTGCATTATAATTTTTTTTTACCGTAACTTTTCTTTTTCTTTGTGTCAAGAACTGCTAAAGAGGCTTAACACAAATAATTTGGTATTAGAACTAAGTTGATTTTATTTATTTCCTTGGACAGATAAAATCGTCTCTTTCTAATTTATTCCTGGTAACTTTTTACTTCTAACTAATAACAAATAAACCATGACAAATTACTCAGAATATCAACAACGACGCGAACAATTAATGGCAAAAATTGGCAATGGTACAGCTATATTGAAAAGTGCGCCGATGGCTGTCATGCACAATGATGTAGAATATGCCTATCGTCAAGATAGCGATTTTTTTTATTTAACTGGTTTTAATGAACCGGAAGCTGTGGCAGTTATTGCACCACATCATGAAAAGCATAAATTTGTTTTGTTTGTCCGACCAAAAGACCCGGAAAAAGAAACTTGGAGTGGTTATCGCACTGGTGTGGAAGCTGCTAAGGAAAAGTATGGTGCTGATGCAGCTTTTTCTATTAATGAACTGAATAAAAAGTTACCTGAATATTTGAAAAAGGCCGACAAAATATATTATCGCTTAGGACGCGATCGCCACTTCAATGAAACAATTCTGCGACATTGGCAAAATTTAATGCGGACCTATCCAAAAACAGGTACTGGACCTATCGCTATTCAAGATATGGGAACGGTTTTACATCCGATGCGTCTGCTTAAAAGTACTGCAGAATTAGAACAAATGCGCAAAGCTGCTGATATTGCTGTTGATGCTCATAAGCATGCGATGAAGTTTGCTCAAGCGGGGAAGTTTGAATATCAAGTTCAAGCAGAAATGGAGTATATTTTTTCTCGTCATGGAGCGACTCCAGCTTATCCTTCTATTGTTGCTTCTGGTGCTAATTCTTGCATTCTTCATTACATAGAAAATAATCGGCAAATGCAAGAAAATGATTTGCTGTTAATTGATGCTGGAGCTGCCTACAATTATTATAATTCTGATATTACTCGGACTTTTCCTATTAGTGGCAAGTTTACACCAGAACAAAAGATTATTTATGAGTTGGTTTTGAGAGCGCAACAAGCAGCAATTGCTGAAGTAAAACCAGGAAATCCTTATAAACAATTTCATGATACAGCAGTACGAGTATTAGTGGAAGGTTTGATCGATTTAAAATTATTAAAAGGTAATATTGACGAAATAATTGAAAAGGAAAAATATAAGCATTTATATATGCACAGAACTGGACATTGGTTAGGTTTAGATGTACATGATGTGGGTGTTTATCAGTGGGGAGAAGAACCACAAAATTTACAACCAGGGCAAGTTTTAACTGTAGAACCTGGTATTTATATCGGACCGAATATTAAATCAGTTGAAGGTCAACCAGAAGTATATGACCGTTGGCGCGGAATTGGAGTTAGAATTGAGGATGATGTTTTAGTTACTGCTGAAGGAAATGAAGTATTAACTGCGGGAGTTCCAAAATTAATTGAGGAATTAGAAAGTTAAATTTTTCTTCTTTTATTTACAACAGTTATTGAGTTTATAAGGTACAAAGTTTTATTGCTCTAGGGAATAGGAAACAGGGAATGAATAAATAGTCTTATAACTGTACCTCTATCCTCAAAAGTGGTGTAATAGAAATAGTAGGGAAGTTGCATGCAACATCCCTACAGACTAGGCGGTAATAATTAATTATTTATATACGAGAATTTAAGCTGTACTGCCTAAGTGCTGAAGTGCTTATATCAAAATATTAAAACTCATAAAACACCAGATTTTTCCTTCTTTACTTCCTTCTTCCTTCTTCCTTCTTTATACCAACTGAAAACTAGAAGTAATGAACAATAAAATTGAAATCATAACAGCAGACAAAGTAAATTTAAATAATTGCGATCGCGAACAAATTCATATCCCTGGTTCAATTCAACCTCATGGAGTATTGCTAGTTTTACAAGAACCAGAATTAGACATTATTCAAGTTAGTAATAACACGAAAGAGTGGTTAAATATTCTCCCTGAAAATTTACTCGAACAAAATATTAAATATTTATTAAAGCCTCAACAAATAGATTATATCTGTAATAGCTTAACAGGAGATTTTGAATATCTAAATCCACTAAAATTCTCTATAAAATGTGGGAATGAAACCAAAAAATTTAATAGTATTGTGCATCGCAATGATGGAGTAGTAATTTTGGAACTTGAACCTTGTAAAATTGAACTAGAACAAGATTTTCTCCAATTTTATCAACTCACTCGCCACACTATGACTCGGATTCAAAAATCTGCAAATTTACAGGAACTTTGTTCAATTGTAGTTAAAGAAATTCGTCAATTGATAGGGGTAGACCGGGTGATGATCTATAAGTTTCATCTCGATAATTCTGGTGAGGTCATTGCGGAAAATAAACGGGAAGCTCTAGATTCTTATTTAGGCTTACATTACCCTGCTACTGATATTCCTCAACCAGCAAGACATCTTTACAGTGTTAATTATCTGCGGATTATTCCAGATATTAACTATCAACCTGTAGAGTTGTTGCCTAAAAATAATCCTTTGACTAACCAACCCCTAGATTTAAGCTTTTCTGTGTTGCGGAGTGTTTCCCCAATTCATATAGAATATCTCCAGAATATGGGTGTAAAAGCTTCTATGTCAATCTCTTTATTAAAAGAAGGAAAATTGTGGGGATTGATTGTTTGTCATCACTATTCAATTAAATATATTCCCTATAGTTTACGAACAGTTTGTGATTTTTTTGGACAAGTAATGTCTATTCATATTACGACAAAAGAAGAAAATGATAATTTAGATTATAAAATTTATTTAAAATCTATACAATCTCAGGTAATAACAGCTATTTCTGAATCTGAAAATTTATTAATGGCCTTCACAAATATTGGAGAAAAATTATTAACAATAGTAGGGGCAACAGGAGCAATAGTTTATGCAGAAGGAAAACTGCAAAAAATAGGAAAAACTATCAAAGATGAAGAAATTGAACCCTTGCTTAACTGGGTCATAACTCAAATAGAGACTGATGTATACTACACAGATTCTTTGCCAAAAGTTTATCCTCCAGCTAATGAATTTAAAGAGATTGCTAGTGGCTTATTAGCGTTAGAAATTACCAAAGTCCAAAAAAATTATGTGTTATGGTTTCGCTCAGAAGTAAGTCAAACAGTTCATTGGGCTGGAAATCCACAAAAACATGGCAAAATTGAATTGGATGGTAGTATCACACTTCTACCTCGGAAATCTTTTGCAAAATGGCTCGAAACAGTTGAATGTCATTCTCTACCTTGGCAATCTTATGAAATAGAAGGGGCACAAGAACTAAAAAGTGCAATTTTGGGAATTTTAATGCGTAAAATGGCTGAATTAGCAGAAGTAAATCTAGAATTAGAACAAAGTAATAATGACTTAGATTCTTTTAACTATATTGCTTCTCACGATCTAAAAGAACCTTTACGAGGTATTCATAATTATGCTACATTTTTGATGGAAGATTATGGTGAAATTATTAACGCAGATGGTCGGCAAAAATTAGAAACGTTGGTGCGTTTAACTCAACGGATGGAAGATTTAATTAATGCTTTATTGTTTCTTTCTCGTTTGGGTCGTCAAGAACTTCATAAAGCTCCAATTAATCTGAATGAATTAATTGAAAATGTAGCAGAAGTTATTAGAATGAGTAAACCTAATGAATCTATTGAAATCATAAAAATGAATAATTTGCCGATAATTTATGGTGACAAAGTTCTAATGGAAGAAGTATTTAGCAACTTAATTAGTAATGCGGTTAAATATAATAAAAAAACTCATAAAATCATAGAAATTGGTTATAAGTACACGGAAGATTCTGCTTGTTTGATATACGTCAAAGATAATGGCATAGGTATTCGAGAAAAGCATATAGAGACAATTTTTAAACTTTTTAAAAGATTACATGGGAAAGATAAATTTGGTGGTGGTACAGGGGTAGGTTTAACAATAGTAAAGAAAATCATTGAACGTCATGGTGGTCAAATTTGGCTGGAGTCTAATTATGGAGAAAGAACAACGTTCTATATCAAATTATTGGAGAATTAATCATTAATGAGTGAATTATTAAATAAACAAAAAAAATTATCTTTGCTAATAGTAGAAGATAGTGAAGAAGATTACACTACATTGATCAGACTTCTGAAAAAACAAGGTTTTGAGTATCCTATATATCGATGTGTAGATGGAGATGACGCATTAGATTTTGTTTTCCAGACAGGAGCATATTCTCCTGAAATAGCTCCTCGTCCTACAATTATTTTAATAGATTTAAATTTGCCAGGAACTGATGGAAGAGAAGTAATTGAAGTTATCAAGAATCATCAAAAATTAAAAATTATTCCTATGGTTGTATTTTCAACTTCATCAAATACTAAAGATATTCAAGTTTGTTATGAATACGGAGTAAATAGCTATATGGAAAAGCCAGTAAATCTTAATGTTTTTGCTAAAAACATAGATGATTTTTTATCCTATTGGTTTGAAACAGCTATTTTACCTGATAATTGATTTATCTCATGTTCAGTTTAACAGTTATAAACGAGAAGAAATCAGGAAACGGAATACTTTCCTTTTATTAGAATTCAGAATCCAAAGGATATATCATATTTGACTATAATTTTTATGAACTATCAAACGTCTATACATCCTTATTTGCCCCTATATGTATTGAACAAAAGGAAAAACTCGGCCAGATATTTTAGATTTAGATGCGCCTTATTAATATCAGAATATTTTTGTCACCAGTACAGTAACGATTTATTTTATTTCTACGTCTTGCATGATTATCATTATTAAACTATAATCTACAATATATTTTAGGGTGATGAAATACGGTAACAAAGATTTGTTAACTAATTTTGAAAATACAGGAATATAGAATCGAATCAACAAGCTTACCTCATTAACTTACAATCTACATATCTAGTGTAGGATGGCGGAAATAACTTACCAGTTACAAAATCCTCAAACAATACAAATCAATACTTTTGACTGTCTTGAGGGTGTCTTAAATTTTGGAGGGGCTGTGTGCGGAACCATTTTCGCACTTTAAAAGCGCCGTAGGAAACCTCAGAATTACACACTCGCTTTGAACTTCCGCGTAGCGGCACTAGCTGTAGTAAACTTAACCATTAATAATAGTGGCCTAATAGGTTGAATACCCTACCATCACTCGCATTGTTATCACTCCTACTGACTACTTCCTCAAAGAAGCACAAAAATGCCTAACTCAAGCTATAGCAAAATTCCCCATGGTGACAGCAATGCTAGCACACCTGAAGTCTTATTACCAACAATAACTATTTTAATCCTAGATGATTCTGAGGTAGATCGTCTAACCTACATTCGTTATCTTCAATCAGATCCAGACCACACTTACCGCATCATAGAAGCAGAAACCTTAGAAGAAGGAATAGAAATGTGGAACTCGGAACGACCAAATATAGCCTTGGTTGATGTAAATCTACAGGATGGAGATGGATTGGAGTTCTTAGAAGAAATTGCCATTCACTACCCTAAAGATAAATTACCCGTAATTGTGCTGACTGGATTGGGGGATGAGCGAGTTGCAGTACGAGCAATGAAATTAGGAGCAGCAGATTATCTGATCAAGGGAGATATTACAGCTACCTTTCTATGCAACTGTGTTAGTCAAGTTTCTGTTCGCAACACGATGCTTACTCAGTTAGACCTAAAATCTGCAATCATTAGGAATCCTCTGGTTGTAAATCCGGAGACAACACTCAGAGATGCTATTACCTTAATGAATAAACGGCGATCGCTCACCAGGGATACCACAATGGCAGATGGGCCAGAAAAAGATCGCCATCAAAGGGCAAGGTCAAGTTGTGTATTAGTAGTTGAGGATGGGCAGGTCGTAGGTATTATGACTGAGAGGGATGTAGTCCGCTTAAGTGCCCAGCAACAACCTCTCGATAGCTTGGTAATGGACCAAATTCTGGCACGTTCTGTCATTACTCTACCTGAGTATGATTTTACCGATTTGTTTTATGTAATTAACCTACTGCTACAAAATCAGATTCGTCACTTGCCAATTCTAGATGAACACGATCGTCTGGTTGGGTTGCTTACCCACGATAGTTTGCGACAAATTTGCCAACCAACCGATATGCTACGACTACGTCTGGTGCACGAAGTCATGAACCATAAAGTGGTTTGTGCCACACCAGAGACATCTCTGTTGACAATTGCCCAACTGATGAGCGATCGCCACATTAGTTCGGTCGCGATCGTGGAATCTGGTACAGAATCACTGCAAATTCCAGTAGGGATGCTAACTGAGCGAGATATAGTTAGATTTCAGGCATTGGGTCTAAATCTAGAAAATTCTATAGCAGAGACAGTGATGAGTAAACCGATCTTGACAGTCAAATCAGAAGCATCACTGTGGACTGTCCAACAGATGATGGAAGACCGTAATATCCGTCGGTTAGTGGTGACAGGGGAGCAAGGAGAGCTTCTAGGCATTGTGACACAAACCAGTGTGTTGCAAGCCATCAATCCCCAGGAAGTTCGTAAGTTGACAGAAGTGTTGGAACAACGGGTGATGCGCTTAGAAGCAGAACGAATCAAACTACTCGAAGATCGCACTGTTGAACTAGAAAAATTGGTGGAAGCTAGAACTAATACTCTCAAAGCTAAGGCGGAACGCGAAAAATTAATGATGACTGTAACAGACCAGATACGGTCGTCGCTGGAGTTGCAGAAAATTATTGATACAGCAGTACGAGAGATTCCCTCACTGTTGCACTGCCATCGGGCAATGGTTTACCAATTCCATCCTCAGTCTTCTGATACTGTAGTTGCTGAGTCAATTGCTGAAGGCGATCGATCGCTATTGGATGCAGAATTTGCTCATGTCTGGGTCACACCTGAATGGATAGAGCAGTATCGCCATGGTCAGATTCGGGTAGTAAATGATGTATACGAATCAGGCATAAGTCCAGATCGTCAAGAAATGCTTGTCAGCTCCGGTCTGCGTGCTACCCTGGTTGTGCCAATTATAGTAGAAGAGGAACTGTGGGGTCTGATTCTTGCCAGCCACGATCGTGCCTATGTCTGGGAAAAAAATGGGATAAATTTACTGCAACGATTATCTGTTCACATTGCCATTGCTATCCAACAGGGAAAAGCCTATGAACAAATAAAGGTTGAACTGGAAGAACGGCGACGAGCAGAATCTGCCTTGAAGAAAAGCGAAAATCGTTATTCAACATTAGCTGCAACTGTTCCAGTAGGAATTTTTCGTACCGATGTGACAGGCAATTATACTTATGTTAATGACCGCTGGAGTCAGATTGCTAGGATATCTGCAGACATAGCAACTGGATCGGGATGGCAACAAGGATTACATCCTAGCGATCGAGGGATGGTTACTACGGCCTGGGAGCAATTTCTCCAAGGTAAGCATTCTGGCCAAATGGAATATCGCTGGCAACATCCTGACGGTACTGTGAAGTGGGTGTATGCACAAGCGGTGGCAGAATTGGATACTGAAGGGCAGAAAATCGGTTATGTTGGCACAATTACTGATATTAGCTGTCGTAAACAAGTTGAAGAAACTCTACGCAAAAGTGAAGCTCATTTAAAAGCAGCACAAAGAATAGGTAAACTGGGGAGTTGGGAGTTCAATCTAACAACGGGCGTAGTTACTTGGTCTGACGAAACTTTCCGTATTTTTGGACAGTCGCCAGAAGTGAAAACTCTAACTTATGAAGGCTTCCTAAAACTGGTCCATCCTGAAGACCGCGAGGGTATAGATTGTGCGGTTAAGGCTACCATAGCAACCGCTCAACCCTACAAAATCGAATGTCGCATCTCTCAACCGAATGGCTCTTTGGTTTATATCTCGGCTCGTGGCAGACCTCTGCGGGATATCTCCGGCAAAGTAACGCATCTCATAGGTACAGTACATGATATCACAGAGCGTAAACTAGCTGAACAGCAGTTGCGAGAAGCAAAAGAAACTGCCGAATATGCTAATCGTGCCAAGAGCGAATTTTTAGCCCTGATGAGTCACGAAATTCGTACTCCGATGAATGGTATTCTAGGACTGACTCATTTGGCTTTACAAACAGATCTTACCAACTACCAGCAAGACTATCTTTCCAAAATCCAGAGTTCCGCCAAATCATTACTGGAAATCATCAACGATATTCTGGACTTTTCCAAAATCGAAGTTGGGAAACTGGAATTGGAATCTATCCCATTTGAATTAGTTCAAATCCTGAATCAAATTAACAATGTTCTAGGTCTAAAAGCTTCTGAAAAAGGTCTGGAACTATTATTTCAAGTTGGGGACCGGATTCCCCAATATTTAATTGGAGACTCACTGCGCTTAACTCAAATTTTGATGAATCTAGCGAGCAATGCTATCAAATTTACTGAAACAGGTAGCGTTACTATTGGAATTGAACTACTCACTTATAGCCAGGAAACTGTTGGCCTGAAATTTCAGGTGCAAGATACAGGAATTGGTATTAGTCCTTCTCAGATGGAAAAACTATTTCAGTCCTTTACCCAGGTGGATGCTTCTACCAGTCGCAAGTACGGTGGTACAGGACTCGGATTGGCAATTTGCAAGGGTCTTGTGAACATGATGGGAGGCACTATTAGTGTTGAGAGCGAACTTGGTAAAGGTAGTATATTTTACTTTGAACTAGAAATGGGCCACCTATGGGAGCCTGATGATAATTCTAGTTATCAGGTACTCAATGATTCTAGAGAGACTGAATTTTTCTGTATGGCAGAACTGGAAGAAATTCAGGGAGCTAATATTCTGCTGGTAGAAGACAATGCAGTAAATCAACAAATAGCCCGGGAATTGCTGGAAAAGGTGGGGTTGATAGTAGATTGCGCAACCAATGGAAAAGAGGCGATCGCTAAAGTTATGGAGCAGATTTACGACCTAATCTTGATGGATATTCGGATGCCAGGAATGGATGGACTAGAGGCCACTCGGCATATCCGTTCTCTGGCAGAGGAGGGCGAGAGCGCAACAAAATGGCTTGCCACAGTGCCAATTATTGCTATGACAGCTAATGCTATGGATATAGATAAAGCTAAAAGTTCGGCAGCGGGGATGAATTATCATCTATCCAAACCTGTTAACCCCCAAGAGTTATATGAGACTCTTCTGAAATGGATTGTTCCAACTAACAATTCCTCTGTACCCACGAACAATATCCCTAGTTTTCTCCCAGAAAATATTTTTGTTCCAGAGACTGATAAATTATCTCTGCCTGGTCTGAATGTCAATTTGGGTTTAGAGTTTACGGGTGGTGACTGGAGTGATTATCAGGATATTCTGAGAATTTTTCAAACCTCTCAACAAAAGTATGACACTGAAATCCTAACAGCACTAAACCGCGGAGATTTGGAGAATGCGTTATATTTGGTTCACTCCCTCAAAGGAGCAGCAGGTAACATTGGAGCAGATATTCTCTACAAGTCTGCTGCCTCTTTACATCGGGATCTACGAAGTGAAACTCCCGATCTGGAAGTTTTATCTACCAAAGCTTTAATCTTAGCCCAACAGTTTCAGCAAGTATTAGAGAGCATTGATATACTTCTAGGTAAATTCGCAAGTGAGTAGTTATATCAAATCTGGTTCATTTCAGTTAACAGTTATCAGTACCTCTTGCAATAAGGAGGCTTGACATCAGGAATATTCTCTTTTTTTATCCCCTGAAAATGGGAGGCTTGAGACCACAATTTTTTGGTAATGGGAATTATTGAGGAAATCGAAACAACTACTACATAGTAGAACGTTTTATATTTAATTAAGTAGAGCTAGTTATGAGAATTCAAAGATCGATAAAAAATATAGCTTTTCTCAACGTACTGAGGAATTATATGTAATTCAAATTGGACTAGAGAGCAAATCTAATATTTCGGCTCCAAAAATTCTCCGTTAAAATCAGAGTTATTAGAAGTATCTTCAGGTAGCCAACGACATTCTAATTTTCCTGCTTCTATTTGAGGTACTTTAATAGCAAACCCGTTACCATCACCTATCATAGAAAATCCAAAACCAACAGAAGTTCCTAGTAATACCAAAGCAACAGTTCTAAACATTTATATATCTCCACTAATATAAGTTTAATTACTTCTTATATCATGTCCGGTAGCATCGGTCTTGTATAGTGAATAGGGAACAGGGAACAGGGAACAGGGAAGAAAAAAACTTAAATTTCCTGTAGATATCCACGCTAACTTTTACACAAACGATACCAACGGACATGATATTATTTAATACTACAAAGTCAAAATCAAAATTCCGCAACAATTATCGATCTTAATATTAGCTATATAAATCTTATTGGCGCATTTATTTCTAATAATTCATGCTTTGTTGATAAATATCTACAGTATCTCTGTTATATTTTCCTGATTTGATAATTACAAGCTAGTTTTAATATTATATAGACTAGATATTCAAGCAAATTACAGTAGGGAAGGATAGTTCAAATTCATGGGAAATATAATATCGAATCCGTTTAATTCGGTATAAAAAAATATTCTATCTTCATCCAGAGCGGAAAGAATTCTGAGTTATTTTCCCTTCTTAATTCTGAATTCTGGATTCTGGATTCTGATTCACTATCTTATTACACCGATGCCACCAGATTTGATATAACTCATATATTCTTGATTCCCTAATGCTTTGATCTGTCTATTTTAATTGCTTTAATTACAGCTTGTTTAAATTTATCACCCTTAAATACCTTAAAGAAGAAGTCAGTAGAAGGCTGTTATATCATGTCCGGATAATCAGTTATAAAAAAAACTTTCTCCTTTAAACTTTTCTTTCCCTTCTGCCTTCTGCCCTCTGCCTTCTCTCGTCCAAAGTGTAACTATTTAACCGGACATGATATTAACCACCGCTAATTTTAGCTTTGTAGCCCAATTTAGTTAAAATCTCCAGTAACTTTTGCTTATGTTCCCCCTGAATTTCAATTTCATTATCCTTAAGAGTGCCACCAGCACCACATTGATTTTTAAGTTGTTTCAGTAAAGCTGTCAAAATTTCCTGGTTCGACTGAAACCCACTAATAATTGTAACTGTTTTTCCTTTGCGACCTTTGCGGGATGCTTGTACTTTTAAATTTTGTTGATTTGGCGGTAAGTTTGGTACTGCTCTTTCTGTTGCTGGGGAGGTGGCATTATTACCAAACTCTGAGTAAACTACGCGATCGCCTTGAGCAGATTTCATATTGGAGGAATTATTTTTTGAACGACCCATACTTTCAAGGAATATTATTTAGATTACTACATAGTAAGTATATCAGGATTTATATCATTTCCACTTGAATACTTATTCTTTGGTGGAAGGAAGGCAGATGGTAGAAGGCAGAAAGTTTTCTTCCTGTTGTGATTTATCCTATACACAAACAATGTTACCGGACGTGATATTACAAAATCCTAAAAGCCTTGCCAATCAATATTTTTGACTTCTGACTTTTGAATTTTGACTTCCGCATAGCAACACTAGTTAGGGCTTGCTGATTAAATACCTTAGCGGCAGCTTTGCGTCAGCAAAAGCATTGACTGATATTGGTTGTAGGATTTTTTTGTCTCAAAAAGTGACAGCTTTTCGGTGGCAAGAGCTGCATAAAGCTAGTATTTTGGCAGGCAACGGCGGAAAAATTGGGGGACAATTATTCCAGCTATATATTTTGTAATCCACCATTTATCCTAACTATTGACTACTGACTACTACAAAGAGCAAAAAGACTTTTTCAGCAAACCCTAGTTAGCTGGGAAGTTTGAATAGCGATCGCTATTCTAGAGTAGAAAAAACCGGATCTAAAAGTTCGGTAACACTTAATAGAGTAGCTAGAAAATATTGCTAAGATGTAACTAAATACTAAACTCTATTAATTTCAGATAAGTACCATGAATAACTTTCCAAGTCATCCCTGTGAATATTCTGCCGATAGATCCAGTAGTGATAACTTATTATGGCAATATGTTCAATCTTTGAATCCTGAAACTGTAGCTCAACTTTCTAAACCAGAACCGGAAGTTGCTCAAATTATGGAGCAAAGTTTAAGAGGAATGTTGGGAAATTTACCACCAGAGCATTTTGGCATGACTATAACTACTAGCAGAGAAAATCTCGGTCAAATATTGGCTTCTGCAATGATGAGTGGTTACTTTTTGCATCAAGCTAAACAAAGAATGGAACTTGATGCCCTGCATTCTAGTTGAGATAACTAAACTATTCACTTGAAGCGATAGACTCCCCAAACAATTAGGGTGAACGAAAAAGGATAGTTTGAAATCAAATAGTCATAGCATAAGGAAGGTAAGCATTTCCTGCGGAATGCTGTTTGCGCCACATTCCGCCGTCAGCGCTTCAGTTATTGAACTTATGACAACTTATTAATAAGCTGTCTAACACAATAAGACATTTCCTCCAAAAGAGGGAGTAGGCAGCTTTGCTGTAGGCACTAGGGAGAAAGTATTGATAACTTCTGTGTGATAATTGATTTAATTTTTTATTACTGGAGATGTCTAATAATTATGATCGATCGCTCTCAATTGAAAAATCAGGAACTGACTAAAAAATCTGTTAGTCAAACTTTATCTAAAACTATCCCAATTCCTACTAACTTAAAAACAGATGCTTTAATTGAAACTTTAGAGAGGTACTCTAATACTCGTCAATTAATTATTCTCCAAGATTTTCCAGATCCAGATGCACTTTCAGGAGCTTGGGCTTATAAGTTAATTGCTATACAATATGATATTCAGTGTGATATTGTTTATTCTGGTACTCTTAGTCATCAAGAAAATATTACGCTTGTGAAATTGACTGGTTTACCTATCCAAAAATGGACAGTAGAAACTGCTAAAAAAAAGGATTTATCTGTTTATCAGGGATGTGTTTTTATTGATAACCAAGGTACTACCAGTCAGCTCACTTCACTGGTGCTAACAACTATTCCTGTGGTTGCTGTTATTGACCACCATAGTCTACAAGAAAACTTAAAGGCAGAGTTTGTAGATATTCGGCCTTCAATTAAAGCTACAGCTACTATTTTAACCCAATATATTCAAGCAGGATTACTAGAGTTTGATAATAGTACTACCGAACATATAAAATGTGCTACAGCTTTGATACATGGCATCAGGTCTGATACTAATCAATTATTACAAGCAACAGATGAAGATTTTTTGGCAGCCGCCTATTTAAGTTGTTTTTATGATGCAACATTATTAAATGCGGTGCTACAATCTTCTAGGTCTCAACGGGTTATGGATATTATTGAAAGAGCTTTGTCTCATCGCTCAATATATAATAATGTTTCTATTTCTGGCGTTGGTTATCTTCGTGCTTTAGATCGAGATGCTATTCCTCAAGCTGCTGACTTTTTAATCACAGAAGAAAATGTTCATACTGCTGTTGTTTATGGTATTGTTCAGGATGAGGAAAAAGAGCTAGAAGTAGTAACTGGATCGCTGCGAACTAATAAAATTACTCTAGATCCAGATGAGTTTATTAAAGAAGCTTTTGGAATGGATGCCCAAGGAAATTTTTTTGGTGGAGGACGTTCTCAAGCAGGAGGTTTTGAAATCCCTATAGATTTTCTTTCTGGTTTTAATTCTAACAGCGAATATGCTCAAAAAAAATGGGATGTTTTTAATATTCAAGTTAAGCAAAAGCTTTTAAAATTAGTTAATCCTAATTAAATAGGCATCTCCGAAAAAGAGGGAGTAGGGAGTAGGGAGTAGGGAGAAATAATTGATTATTTATGCACGATAATTGATTTTATTTTTGATGACCGCCAGATTTCTAATAGAGAAATATTAAAATTCTGAGTCCTAAATTATTCTTTCCATAAGGCAATTCCTCCTAATAAACCATTTACATTCGGCACTATTTTTACATTCGTTGGTAATTCAAATTGAATTTTTTTGCTATTGCCACCACCAAGATAAATACAATCACAATTAAATAAATGTTGTAGAGTAGCGATCGCCTTTTCTAAGCGCTTATTCCACTTCTTTTTACCCACATCATCTAATGCTGCTCTTCCTAATTGTTCCTCATAAGTGTCTTTTTTGCGAAATGGATGATGACCCATTTCTAAATTTGGTACTAGCTTTCCTTCTACAAACAATGCTGAACCGAAACCAGTTCCTAGAGTAATTACCAGCTCTACTCCTTTACCTTCAATTGTTCCTAGTCCTTGAAGATCGGCATCATTAGCAACTCGCACGGGTTTCCCCAACCTTTCTGAAAGTATTGTTGCCAAATTCAACCCTCTCCAGTCAGAATCTAAATTTACTGCTGTTTTAATCACGCCATCCATAACTACACCAGGAAAACCTACGGATATTCTGTCAAATTCTCCTTGCTCTGCTGCTAAAGATACAATCTCTTTTAATATTGGGTCTGGTTTTGCTGGGTTTGGTGTTTCTACACGACTACGTTCTGCGATCGGTTCTCCTGTTTCGTCTAAGACTATTACTTTAATCCCGCTGCCACCAATATCAACTGCTAAAGTTTGTATAGTTTTAACTTCATTCATTGCTTACGCCTTATTTTTTCCTGACATACTAAACATAATAATTAATATTTTTTTACTAATACAATATTTATAACCTTATCTTAATTATTTATCTAATTTAAAGTCTTGGTTTAAAAATAGATAAATTTCTTGCCAAACTTTTGTCATTACATTCCCTAAAGTATGGTCAGTATCAAGTTCTATTAACTCTACCCAGGAGCGTTTAGCAACAAATTCTCGACTAGCTTGAATGGGAATCACATTGTCGTTTAAACCATGGATCATTAAAGTTGGTAAAGTACGTTTTAAAGTTTTTTCTTCATACTTGATTAAATCAACTATAAAATCATAACTCAACAGTAAATATTTTCTTTCTCCATAATGATATATCCAATAATTTCCCCTTTTTTGCCATTTTTGTAATTTTTCTTCTCCTAAATGTTGTTGCCAATGGGAGACAAATTTTAAGGCTGGTGCAAGTAAAATTATTGCTTTAATATTTGGATTTCGTTCTGCTAAAAAAGTAGATGTTAAACCACCAAAACTAGAGCCAATTAATATTATTGGTGTGGATTTTTTTGTTATTTCTGATTCTACTTGACGAATTTGTCTTGTCAAAGTTAGGTTGTAAAAATCATTTTGGTTTAAGTCAAGAATATTCAGATTGAGGTTAATTTCGGAGAAGCGATCGCGCAAATATATAGCTTTATTAGATTTGGGACTAGAGGCAAACCCATGTAAATAAATATAAGTGTAATTATTCAGCATTTTTTTTGTTCAAAATGAAAAATAGGCCGGAGTAACTCATAGCTAATATATAATCAGTATTTTCCATACCGAAACGCTTTTTAACTTATCTTGCTAAAGTATTATTTTCAAGACTTGTAATAATTATTTTGTAAAGCTTATTAGTAATAACTATTTTTTTTAATTAGATAATTTTGGCGACTATAGCAATCCTATTTTATTCGTGTCAAAAATCTTACTGCTTTTTAGGGAACA
>NZ_CEZPJD010000086.1:14663-16546 GCF_983059655.1 Okeania sp. | reverse complement strand
AGCTTTTGTAGAAAATAACTTTCTCGATATCCCCCCAATTGTCTCGATAATTCTAAACCTCTTTGAAAAGATGACATTGCTAAAGGAAAAGCTTTTAACTGTGCATAAACTTGACCCATACGATCATAAGTTTCCATCATCCCATAAACATTAACAAACTGTTGATCCATCAATAATTGCACTTTATATATTTCAATTGCTGCTTCTTTTTCATCCTGAGAAAGATAGAGCGCTGCCAATTTTTCCAAAGCATCACTAGCACTTATAAACCTTTGAATTGATTGAGCAATATCATAAGCTTCTTGATAGTATTGACTGGCAATACTAAGTTTTCCAAGCTCCTCATAATCTTCAGCAATAGATATTTTTATATCTGGAACTTCTGTGATAATTTGTTGATCTTCGTAAAAATTGACCAATCTTTCTTTAGCTGTAATTGCTTGTAAAGGTTTTCCCGCTTGATTATAAATAAAAGCTAATTTTTCGATAGTATCTACTTTTTCAAAATTAGTAGTTAAAGCAGGATCTGTTATTTCTTCATTAGTAGATGTTTCTAACTCACTCTGTTGCTGAACCTCCAATAATTCTTCATAGGCGATCGCTGCATTATCATAATCTAGCCAATTCAAATATATTTCCCCTATAGCTGTCAAAGCTAGTTTCAAAGTAGTAACATCCTCTTGTTTTCTAGCTTCAGCAATAACTTGTTGATAAACTTGAACTGCTGGATCTTTTGCTCTAACAGTATTAAATGCAGAGCCTAATGCTTGCAACAATTCTATATTCACAGGTTCTTGTTCTTGAATTTCTGGTTGTAGGGTTTCCAGTCGTTGTGTTATCCACTGCACCTGTAATTTTTGACTATTATTCCACGCTATTTCTGAAACTCGCTCCAAAGCTGCTAACTCTTCTGCTTTACCAAGATAACGTCGCAAACGAAGTTCTCTATTCCAGGTTTCAAAAGCTTTCGTTGTTTCCCCCGCTGCTAATAATGCTGCTGCTTCAACGTTAAGTTGGTCGAGTTCTTGAGAAAGTTGTTCTCTTTTTTCTCCAGTAACAGTTCCCGTAGTTGGTGGTTCTGGCAAGAGTGGATCTGGTTCAGTGCTTTCTAAAGGGTTAGGGGTAAATTGATTGGGAGGAGCTAATTCTTGTTCTGCATCTGTTTGACGTTGAGAGATAATATTTACAGCATTTTTTCTAAGAGTATATTCGGAAAATTCAGGAGTTTTTGCTAAACAATAATTTGAAAAAAAGAGGTAAAAACAACTGCTAGTGAGAACTAAGTTTTGAATTTTGAGCATTTTAATTAGATGATAAATGATTAACTTTGATACCAATTTTATGTTAGGTCTTATATGAGGCTGAACATAATTTGCTACATCACTCGCCCCCGCGCATCCCCCAAAATTGGGGGACTTTTAGAAGCAAATTGACTCTTATTCCCCCCAAAATTGGCTTGCTCGGGGGGCAAAATTCAGTATCAAAAAACTTTTTAGATATCCTCTTTTTACCTCTCCCCTAACTTCCCCGCTCAAGAAAATGTATCAAATCATTTATCAAATTGGTATAACTCCTGTGAAATCATACATTTATTCAACAACCCCCCTATTTAAAATAATAAATTAAATTATCAATCATTCTCATCCTCAGTAGCTCCATAAAAAATTACCAGGGAAATACTTGCATTCAAACAAAAACTCTGATATTTTGAAGATTATAAGATGTATAAGGAGTCGTTCGCCCCTACGCATGATTTTTTATTCAACGCAAAAAATAAAGAAGTAGAAGCTAACTCGCCTCTTCCGATAATATGACCAAAAAATTAGGTTTCAAGCCTCTCTATTACAGGAAGTACTGATAACTGATAACTGATAACTGATAAC
>NZ_CEZPJD010000086.1:0-14563 GCF_983059655.1 Okeania sp. | reverse complement strand
GATAACTGATAACTGATAACCGATAACTGAAATGACCATCACCCTCAAACTATTCGCAGCCTACCAAGAAGCCTATGGAGTATCCGAACTCCAACTCACCCTCTCTCCAGGAACTACCGCCTCCCAACTTTTAGAACAGATCGTCACTCAACATCCCGAACTAGAGCAGTGGCGAAAAGTCACCAAATTTGGTATTAACTTCAACTTTGCTCCACCCGAAACCGTCCTTCAAGACGGCGATGAAGTAGTCCTCATTCCTCCAGTTAGTGGGGGAGTAGGGGAGTAGGGGAGTAGGGGAGTAGGGGAGTAGGGGAGTGGGGGAGTGGGGGAGTGGGGAAGATAGGCAAACCTGATTAGGTAATTTGTCCCAAATTTCATCAATATCATTACGGTTGCAGGACTGCCAATCATTTTAGATTTTAGATATTTTTTTTAGAAAATATAATTTCTTCGGTATATAATATTAAACCACTTACCTCTAGAAACCTTTTCACTATGAAATGCTACATTTATTCAAATAAATCCAATACAGCAGAAGAAATAAAAAAGAATAAAGAAGGAAGAAGAAAAAGTATTACGTTGTCTAAGTTTTAAGCTCTCGATCTGTCTCCGCCTTTTGCTTCCATTGCTATAACATTATTCACATTTAATACTCAATTAAATAGAAAAAATATGACAGAATAAATTTGCTTTTATTCTGAAAGTTAGTAATATAGCGTTTTTCAGTAAACGTGAATTATACCTATTTTTATTTTTATTATGTTCTTTTTTCCCTAAAAATAACCAATTTTGTTCCTCAGCAGCATGGAAATTTCTATATTGACAAATCAAATATTAGTAAATATTGGCTTCAAAACTATAATCAATTAAATAGCTATAAAAAATATTTATCTTCAGTTTAATTATAATAAATAAGCCACTTATATTACTCCTCAAATCGCTACATTAAAATCAACCACTAAATTAGTAAAATTACTTACCAAAACAGAAAATCTATCTGTTGCAATTAATAATGAAAAAAAATAGCATAAATCAATTCCGACTATTTTAGTCGGGTATGGTTGACGGTAATTTTTACCCATGCTAGTATTTCAAAAAGTGCAGAAATAGTTACATAGTTATTAGTTAGAAGTAGGGAGTTAAAGAATATGACCCAGGCTACAAATATCGATAGTCAAATCCACAGCCAAAATACAGCAATAGAAACGCTCAAGTGTAAAGAATGTGGTGAAGAATACCCACTAGAAGCCAAACATATATGTGAAGACGTATGCTTTGGCCCCCTAGAAGTAAAGTATGACTATGAAAAGCTCAGTCAAACAGTAAGCCGGGCAACAATCGAAGCAGGTCCCAATTCTATATGGCGTTATCGTCAATTCCTACCAGTCACAACAGATAACGTAATAGATGTGGGAACAGGCATGACTCCCCTAGTAAAATCAGAACGTCTAGCTCGTCGCCTGGGTCTGAAAAATCTCTACATCAAAAATGACGCTGTAAATATGCCTACCCTCAGTTTCAAGGATAGGGTAGTATCAGTTGCTCTCAGTAGAGCTAGAGAACTAGGTTTTTCCACAGTATCTTGCGCCAGTACAGGCAACCTAGCAAACTCCACCGCAGCGATCGCAGCCAAAGCAGGATTAGACTGTTGTGTTTTTATCCCCGCCGATCTAGAAGCAGGCAAAATTCTCGGCACCCTAATTTACAATCCAACAGTTATGGCAGTAAAAGGCAACTACGACCAAGTAAACCGCCTCTGTTGCGAAGTTGCCAATACCTACGGTTGGGGATTTGTAAATATTAACCTCCGCCCCTACTACTCTGAAGGTTCAAAAACTCTAGGCTTTGAAGTTGCCGAACAACTAGGATGGCAACTACCAGACCATATAGTTGCTCCCATAGCCTCCGGTTCCCTCTACACTAAAATTTACAAAGGATTTCAAGAATTTGTCAAAGTAGGTTTAGTAGAAGATAAAGCAGTTCGTTTTAGTGGAGCGCAAGCTGAAGGTTGTTCTCCAGTAGCTCAAGCATTCAGAGAAGGTCGTGATTTTATCACCCCAGTTAAACCAAATACTATTGCCAAATCAATTGCGATCGGCAACCCCGCAGATGGTATCTATGCATTAGAAGTAGCTCGCAAAACAAACGGTAATATCGAATCTGTTACCGATGCTGAAGTTATAGAAGGTATGAAGTTATTGGCAGAAACAGAAGGCATCTTCACTGAAACAGCAGGTGGTACAACCATTGCAGTATTGAAAAAATTAGCAGAAGCAGGCAAAATCGATCCTGAAGAAACTACTGTTGCTTACATTACAGGTAACGGCTTAAAGACACAAGAAGCAGTACAAGGTTATATCGGCGAACCTCTAACAATAGATGCTAAGTTAGACAGTTTCGAGAGAGCTTGGGAACGCGCTCAAACATTAGAGCGTCTTGATTGGGAGCAAGTTTTAGTTTAACTCACTTCACTCCTACGGAAGCAAAGAATATGTTTTTAATTTAGGGGTTTGTTCAACAAACTCCTTACCGATATACTCTTTATCTTCCAAACTATAACAATAGGAAATTGGTAAAAATAATTTTTTTCTTAAAAATTTACAGTTTTTCTTAACTAACCATTAAAATAAAAATTTGCAAAGAAGTATTAGCTATATAATATAGATTACCCAACTATGGCAGTTACAGTTTTAATTCCTACTCCCTTACAAAAGTTCACCGAAAGCAAAGCAAAAATTGAATGTGGCGGTGGCAATATTTCCGAATTAATAGATTCTCTAGAAACAAACTTTCCTGGTATTAAAAAAAGTCTTTGTGATGACCAAGGAGAACCCCGAAGATTTTTAAATTTCTATGTCAACAGCGAAGATATTAGATTTTTAGAAGGAACAAAAACATCTTTACAGGATGGAGATGAAGTGAGTATTGTTCCTGCTGTTGCTGGTGGTTAAAATAGTGATACGACTGATGCCACGCTCTGCGATCGCATCCACCAAAAAATCTCTCAAGTTCAGCTTATAGCTAGATTGTTTTTTACCGAAAAATTGTGGTCCAAAGCTTCCCTTCTTAAGCTATCCCTGATAAGGAACTCCTGAAAACCTTATTGAGAGAAGGAGAGAAGGGAGAAATAGTAAATTTAGCTAGGCAAAACCACTTGATTTGTCCAAATTAATATGCTTTTAACCTACATTTTTTCTAAGGAAAAAGGCTTTTGCTTAAGCTAGATTTGCTGATAACTGATAACTGATAACTGATAACTGAAACGACTCAATCCAGTCTATGAGATAATATTTCTAATTATAGAAGTAACTTGGAGATTTAAGATAGTGCAGGGTAATATATGGATTCCAATTGCAGTCGTTGTGGTAGGCTTTGTTGCAGCAGTTAGTATAGGCTCTATTGCCTGGTATAATTCCAAGCGTCCTCCTGGTTGGGAAGATGCCCAACGTCCAGACTATGTTCCTAAAGTTAATGAGGATAAAGAGCAAGATAGTTAAAAGCATAACAATGTACTGAAAATTAGAAGCTACTATAATTTACCTACACAGAGGATTTGGATTTCTGTGTAGGTTTCTGATGTTTTATTAAGATCGACAGATTCTGAACCAGTTATTTGGTGTTAACTTCTGGTTAGTTTCTGGATATATACGATATTGGTAGGTATATTTTATTGGCTATTGAGGTTTAAAAGATACTGGCGGTAGGACAATATTCTAGAAAGATTAACAACTATTTATTCTTAATCCCACTAGGAAACTGGTTAATCTTAGCTATACCATAGAATGTAATATCATCTCTTCCTACCCGTAGTCGGTCTACTCTTAATTGAGTATTTTCTAACGCAAATTTATCTAGGTCTAGTAAATTATTTACATGGTCTATTAGAGATTTACCTAAATCTACAGACTCTTGATTACCACTATATTTAACATTGACAAATTTGATTTTACGTCTATCTTCCACTTCGACGTTAGCAGTGAAATCAACTTCTATAGGTTGATTTGGGTTTCCTACACCGATTTGAGTTTTCAGTCTGAGGGCTCGATCTTCAGTGATAGTCATTTGAGTATTTTGAAAATGTAGGGGTTGTCCCTGATATTTGAGCCTTTGCAGTTTCTCTACCACAAATGGGGTATTGAAAGAAGTGGTTAAGTCAGACTCACTTAATACAGTTCTCATAGTGGCCTGGATCGGCTGCCTTAATTTGACTTTACCAGTAAAAATGGCACTAAAGTCTATTGAGACAGCTTGCAGGTAAAGCTCCATAACTTCAATCCGAAGGCCATTGTACATCCGCATTCCTTTGCCGATGAAATCAAACCCATCCAGACTACCCTGTAAGAGTTTGGCAACTGGCTCGGCACGGACGTTGGCTTCGACTTTATCAGAGCTTTTAAACAGAGCTGCTATAGCCGCTCCTGCTGCCTTGCTCACTAGGCGATCGCCACTTTGATTTTGCATTGGTACATTGGTAAACAACGCAGTCACCATAATTTTTCAATGTTTGCCTTCATTGATATAGTAACAGTTTGATAAAGAATTGTAAAGTTTACTTGTACTTATGTACTTAATAAGCATTACTTTGCATCTACTTATCAATTTTCAGAGAAGACATAGCCTAAGCAAATCAAACTTTTAGGAATTGACTGAATCAAGGGGTGTACCTTGCAGACAAGCATCCGTGAGTAGAGCACCATTTAAATCAGCCCTATCGACAATAGCACAGAGCAAATTAGCCCGTTGTAAATTTGTGCCCCGGAGTATAGCTCCAGTAAGATTAGCCTCTTCTAAATCTGCTTGGGATAAATCTGCACCAGCTAGATTAGCACTACTAAATTCTGCTTGAAATAAAATAGTTCTAGTGAAATTCACTCCTCGTAGATCTGCCCCACGAAAATCAGCCCCACTCAAGTCCACATTATTTAATACAGCTCCATTTAAGAAAGCACCCGCAAAGCTAGCTCCTCTAACTTGGGCATCCATAAAAATAGCACCCCGTAGGTCAGCATTACGAAAGTCTGCCTCTCTCAAATCTGCACCAGTTAAGTCAGCTCCACGCAGGTTAGCTCTCAGATTAGCTTTCAGTAGATTAGCCCCAACAAAATTAACTCCAACCAAGTTAGCTTGGTAGAAGTCTGTTTCTGAAAGCTGGGTTCCTGCTAAATCTATACCAGGAAGATGAGCATTTGCTAAATGTTTGATTTTGCCAACTCGAATGGCAGAAATATCTAGGGATGTTGATTGATTCATATCTATAAAATTAGGTTTTAGGTTTTAGGTGAATAACCTACTAGCTATAATCTTCTTCAAGGCCTGATGGTGGAATTTTCAACCCAATTGCCTCGAATAGTATTAAATTATGTATTAGGTGAAGCGGTAAACTTCTCTCATCTGTAATTATTAATTATTAATTGTTAATTATTAATTGTTGAACTCCCTCTTCTAATTTACTGATGCCTTTGATGTAACTACTTCCTCTAACCAAACGTTGGGCAGTTGACTTGGTCTTTGAGGTAATTGCATCAGACCCATTTCAGTTAATCGAATGACATTGCTGAGAGATTCTACGAGAATAGGCTCAAAATATGTACCACTGTGATTGATACATTTTTCTAAAGCTTCTCCCAAACTAAGAGCAATTCGTTTACCTCGTGCTTGTATTAGCTCTTGGAAGTAAGAAATTAACCCCAAAATTCGAGATTCTATAGGTATTTCCTCTTCTCTGAGACCGTCTGGTTTACCGCTACCATCCCAATACTCTAAATGATGAGCCACAATTTTCGTTATAGGTGCTAACTCTGGCATTGCTGATAATAATTGAGCGCCAAGTACGCTCCTTTCCTGCCAAAAAGTTAAAGTTGCATCATCTAGTTCATCTGGTGTTTGAGTAAATACTTCGTTTGGCGCTGATGCTAACCCCACTCGAAATAATAATCCTGCCAGCCGCAAACGTCGCAACTGCAAAGTAGGTAAATCTAACATCTGACCAAGAGTTTCAGATAAAGCTGCAACTTGCAAAGAGGCAATGGGGTTACTCGGATCGCGTTCATCTGCTTTCTGCGCCATTCGTAAAAATGCTTGTAATTTATTAGCATTGAGGTTGCGACTAACTCGTAATGCTTGACCTTCTAACTCCCAAAGTTCCCTAGCTTGACGATTCATTGCAATCATCTGCTGTTGGGAAGTTTGTAGATAAGAAACGATTCGAGATACCACGTTAGTCATATCTGCAGGTGGTACATTTTTGATATTGAGAATTTCTTGATGTTGTTTCTGAACGATGTCTGCTAAAGCAGGATTGTAGGGGCGACATCTTTCTATGAGAATTTCTGCGGCTTTAGCTACTAAAGTTTGGTCGAAAGTCCATAAGCCGTAGAATTTTCTTTCTACATCTACAATAGGCTGACCATTGAGTACATATTCATCTTCTGATAGCTCATGACAAAGTACCATAGCTCTGTAACTTGGAGCTAGGATAATTAAATTCCATTCATTAACTAAACTATCCGCTGTTTCCAAGTTAACTAAAGAGACATTTTCTAGCTGACTTGTAGAATGTTTTGATAACCCACTATCTAGTACTGCGCTAATCAAAATGTGACGGCTAGATTGTGCTATTTCTTGATAACGTTCTGCTTCTTGTAAATACCATTTTCCTTGTTGAAATGTGACCAAAACTAATGGTTTTTCTTCATGATTTTTAGGGCTAGTTTGTAATATGTGGTCTTCTAAAGCATGGCATAAAGCTACCAATGTATTTTTGAAATAAACTCCATAACTAGAGGGCAGTTTTCCTTCCGGACTGGCTTCTTTAAGTTGATTTAAAGTTGCTTCAGGATTCATGTTATTAAGTTATAATTATTTTATATGTTTGTATTTTATCTTTTAGCTACCTTTATTATTAAAGCGATCGCTTCTTGTATTTATACATACTATGATGATTTTGTCAAGTATTATCGGGTATTTTTAGGAGTCATTTCAGTTATCAGTTCTCAGTTATCAGTTATCAGTACTTGTTGCTTAAGTTAGAGGCTTAACATCAGGAAGATTCTCTTTTTTTTCTCTTAAAAGGGCAGACTTTAGACCACAATTTTTCGGTAAAAAAGTGGTAAAATATATCCGAATATAATGGAGGTATACAGCTATGGCAGTTTATCAAGACAGGGAAGCATTTATTCCTTATTCTAGAAAAGATATCATAGAACTTTGTATTCAAGATGGTAAGTTATCAGAAAGTTCTTTACAAAAGTTTAGAGATTTTTGTTCTATCCTGCTGGCTTATTATCATTTTAAATTACATAAAACACTGGAAATATTAAAGGAAAATTATGCTCCATTCAATCCAGATGCTAATACTAAATATATTGCCTCTCACTCTGAATCAGAACTAGCAATGATGAAAACTAAAGTTGTTCAGAGTTTTGAGAAAATTCTAGAACAAGGAAATTTTTTTCCTATATCTCACGCTAGTTTAGAACGTGCTTTTCAGGAAACTTCGTTAATTGAACTGAAGACAGATATCAATTTTGATGATTTTGAAGAGATGATCTGTTACTGTCGAGGAGATATATATAAGACAATCAAAGTTAAGAAATTTTTTTTCCGCAAAGTTGAAAAGAAAATTGATATTTTTGAAAGGGTTGCTTTATTAATTAAGTGCAAAAATACAGATGATACTGATGACTCAGAAAACGAAGGGGAGGAATCTCATCTCAGTTCTAAAAAAATCTATATTTCTTTGTATAAAAATATTCCTAAAAATGATATAGAATTTCTATTTCCTAACGTGAAAGTTAGTATGACTTTGAAAGACCGTCTCATGCTAGTAGTACCTGCTATTGGTGCAGCAGTACCTATTGCTCTGAGAATTGTACCGCAACTTTTACTAATTATTGGTGTAATTGTTTTTCTGGCTTTTGGTCCGTCTTATGTAGAAAAATTGAACTTGAGAGCTAATCCGGAAGATGTGAGGAATATGACAGGAGTTTTATTAGCTTCATCATCTCTATTAATAACTTTAGGGGGATTTTGTTTCAAGCAGTATAGTAAATATAAAACTAAACAGATTAAGTTTCAAAAACAGGTGACAGACACTTTATTTTTCAAGAATATTGCTAATAATGGAGGTGTATTTCAATCTTTAATTGATGATGCAGAAGAAGAAGAGTGTAAGGAAATTATTTTAGTTTATTATCACTTATTAACAAGCAATACATCTTTAACTCTAGAACAATTGGATGATAAAATTGAAGCCTGGATGGAGCAAAAATTTGATACAAAAATTGATTTTGATATTAATGGACCTTTGAATAATCTCGCAAATATTCAGGGCAAAATTGTCAAAGATGGTGAAGATGAGGGTAAGATTTCAGATATACCATTATTAACCTATGATGAAAATGGTTGTTGTCAAGTATTACCTTTAGACGATGCTAAACAATTAATAGATTATATTTGGGATAATGCGTTTCATTATGCTTAAGGAAGTAAGCTTAATAATTAATAATTAATAATTAATAATTAATAATTAACAACTGGAGTTTAGACTAAATTGTAGGGTTTTCAAATAATCTACTCAGAAGGAAGGAAAACTTAGCAGGCAAGATGCCTCCACGCAGGCAAGATGCCCACGCTACAATATTTTCACGATTTACCCTGTACATCATTTGCTCGAAATCTGCTGTAATTAAAATCTTCTTTTTTTTGCTGAAAGCTGACTGCTAATAGCTGAATTCTTACAAAACTTAAAACTCAGAACCCAAGCTTAATATATGCTTTGAATATCTAAAGTTACAGGCAATTCTAGTCACTGAAAAAGATGCACCACTAGAAGTTGAACCGATTTAATGGTTATTGTTGATCGCCTTAAAGATTAATTCTATCTCTGATGTAGAGCAATATGTACGATAATTTTGCATTTCAAAAGTTGTCGCAGAAAATAAGGTAGAGCATTACACTCTTGTTTTGCTCTCGGTTCTAAACAGGCAGTAATATGCTGATAAGTAACGGCATGATGTAAAGCACATAAAGGTCTTGCTAATTTCCAAGCTTCTAGTAAACGTGGCTTTGATTCATAAATTTCCCATTGGCTTAAGTATTCATCTCGCAAACTTTTTAAGGGCGAGAAAAAAGGGTTTTTCTTCTGGACAAAAAATAATGGAAACATATCAAAGAAAGGATGAGAAATACAGCCATCAGTCCAATCAAAAATGAGATATTTATTGTTATGCAAAGCAACATTTCCTAAATGTAAATCTCCATGAACTAATGTTTGAGGAATTTTATATTCTGCAAGTTGAGAACATAAGTTTTTCAGATGTGGAGCAAGTGTTTGTAGCTGCTTAATTTCGGCTTCTTTGAATTGAGATAGAACATTTTTATCATTAAATAAAACATCTATTTGAGTTGATAATTTTTCTAAACGTCGGTCTAAACATCCGATACTCAATAAATTATCAATATGCTGAATTGATTTGATTTGTATTTGAGCAAGTAAACGATAAATATCTTTTTGCAACTTGATGGATGAATTTCTGCCAATAGGTTCTCCAAAATCAGCTAATAACATCCAGTAATGCTCAGAATTTATATTAATAACCGTAGGAATATTTTCGGGAAATAAATTTGCTAATTCCGTTGTGACTAATGGTTCGTTGCAAAAAAGAGGTAGTGTAGATGCTTCCTTGAAATAAATATTTCCGGCTGTGGTCTTAACCCGCAAAACACAAGATATACCCCAACTTTTGATACATTCTACGGAAGAAAGTTGTTGATAATTTAATTCTAATAATTGCTCCTCAATCCATTTTTTTGCAGAGTATAACCAACCTTTTCTAGCCCAAGGTGGACGTAGTTTTGGAATTTCACTACTTTCAATTTCTGTTAAATATTCTTGGATAACTGATTTATGTTCTGGTAATTTTAGAGATAGATTTTTCAAAGTTTCAAGGTCAACCCAAGAAGCATCTTTGAATTTTTCTATAAGCTCTTTTATCAAAGAATTATGTTCCAGTACATATATTGTGTGAATTTCACATTTAGATTTATCGTCATAATTATGAGCGTAATATAAAATGTTTGCCGAAATTCCAAGTTCTTGTTCTATTACTTTTTGAATAGTTGCAAATTCACTAGGGTGTATATCTTCATTTATACAAATATTGGGTAGAAAAAAATTATTTTCCTCATCGGATAGCATCAAAATTTTAGCTTCAGTGGGATGGGGTAAAATTGCATATAAATGAGATTTCCAACGCTGGAAAAATCTGTTGAATATTTGATTTATACTTGACAAGAATTTCATTATTTTGCACATATAGCAGACAAACTTTATTGACTATTATAAATCAAACTTTTTTAAGGCAGGTTTAAACGAAAAACTAAAACTTAATTCCACAATTATTTCTCTATGAGTTTCCTGAATTCGTTAACATTTGAAGAAAAACTTCAGTTCTCCTTTTTGTTGTTCAACTTGAGCGTAAGCATTTCCTCCGGAATGCTGCGCAAACAGCCGTCAGCTATCAGCTATCAGCTATTGCTTTTAGTTAGTGATAAAAGCTTTATTAATTGAGAAGCGAAAAATCTTACTACAAAAGTCAGCTCTAAAGTCTATATTCATTTAAACCCTGTCCTTAAATACAGGGTCTTATTGCTGACAGCTGACGGCTAATAGCTGAATGCTTACACTTGAGCTAACTTGAAATTACTATAAATTTTGTCGCGTCTTTCTTCCCAGATGTATTGTTTTAACAACAATTGAATTTCTTCCTTTTCATCTGTCGAAAGACCTTTGATTATTTCTACTACATAATTAAATGTCATAATTTTTCAGACTTCATCATACCAAATCAATTTTATCAGTTATGATAGAACCCATTTGGTATCTTTTGAGAAAGTTGAGGTTGAAAACCTCTAAAATCTTACTTTTGACTTTTGAATTTTGAATTTATCCATAATGTCTGAAATAACAGAAGAAATTCGAGTTTATGGCACTGTGCAAGGTGTCGGTTTTCGCCCTACTGTCTACCGCATTGCTAAAACATTGGGGTTGCGCGGTGAAGTTAGTAATGATGGGCAAGGTGTATTAATCAAAGTTGTGGGCGATCGCTCTACTATTGACGAATTTATCGAAAAAATTCATTCTGAACGCCCTCTCCTGGCAAACATCGAAACCATTACTAGACACCAACTCCCCAACCAAAATTTCGCGGATTTTATCATTGCCTCCAGCACCACCAATACAGTTTGCACCCAAATAGCTCCCGATGCTGCCACTTGCTCCATGTGTAAAAGCGAAATATTCGACCCCATGAGTCGCTGGTATCGCTATCCATTCACCAATTGTACCCACTGCGGGCCTCGTCTGAGTATCATCAAAAAATTACCTTACGATCGCCAAAATACAACTATGGCAAATTTTAAACTTTGCCCGGAATGTCAGGAAAACTATTCCGATCCTCTTAACCGTCGCTTCCACGCTCAACCTACGGCTTGTCATGTTTGCGGGCCGAAAGCTTGGTTAGAAAGAGCGGATGGTAAACCTGTAACTGCTGATATGTTTTCAATGTTGGATGATGTGGATGCAGTCTGTACTCTTATCCAACGGGGAATGATAGTTGCTATTAAAGGGTTAGGGGGTTTTCATCTTGCCTGCGATGCCACTAATGAGGAGGCGGTGCAAAAGTTACGTCATCGCAAACGTCGTCCAGATAAACCTCTGGCTTTGATGGCGCGAGATATAGAGGTAATTTCTAAATATTGTCATATTACTGATGCGGAACAGAAATTATTAGAAAGTGTTGCTGCTCCTATTGTGTTGTTGGAGAAAACTATTGGACAACAGTTAGCATCTAGTGTTGCTACTCCTATTATGTTGTCACAGAAAACTATTGGACAACAGTTAGCTCCTAGTGTTGCACCAGGACAAAATACTCTAGGTTTTATGCTTCCGTATACGCCATTGCATCATTTAGCTTTGCGTCGTTTGGATGTTCCCATAGTATTAACAAGTGCCAATTTTTCTGACGAACCTCAGTGTATTGATAATGAAGAAGCGCGGGAAAAACTATCAGAAATTGCTGATTATTTTTTAATACATAATCGTCCTATTTTTAATCGAGTTGATGATTCTGTGGTGCGAGTTATTAAGGAAGTTCCTCAAGTTCTTCGTCGTGCCCGTGGTTATGCGCCAGCACCGATTAATTTACCCCCAGGATTTGCAAATATTTCTCCAATTTTGGCGATGGGAAGTGAGTTGAAAAATACCTTTTGTTTATTGCGTGATGGGCAGGCTATTTTGTCTCAACATATTGGGGATTTAGAAAATAATTTGGCTGCTACAGCTTATGAAAAAACTTTGAATCTTTTTTTAGGTTTATTGGAGGCTGAACCAAATACAATTGTTGTGGATAAACACCCGGAATATTTATCAACAAAACTGGGAAAAGATTTGGCTGTAGCTAATGATTTAAAATTGATTGAAGTGCAGCATCATCATAGTCATATTGCAGCTTGTATGGCAGAAAATGGTTTAGATATTGATTGTAAACCAGTTTTAGGAATTGCTTTGGATGGGTTGGGTTATGGAGAGGATGGAAGTATTTGGGGTGGAGAATTTTTATTGGCAGATTATCGCGGCTTTAAACGTTTAGGAACTTTTAAACCTGTGGCAATGATTGGGGGAGAAAAAGCGATTTATCAACCTTGGCGCAATACTTATGTCCATTTAGTAACCGCTTTTGGTTTAGATTTTCTTAAGGATTACAAAGATTTAGAATTATTTAATTTTTTCCAAACAAAACCTCTGGCCACCCTGAATCAAATGATGGAAAAAGGGATTAATTCTCCCCTAGCTTCTTCTTGCGGGCGGTTATTTGATGCGGTGGCTGCTGCCATTGGTATTTGTCGAGAATTTTGTAGTTATGAAGGCCAAGCAGCGATAGATTTGGAGGCTTTGGCAACAGAGTATTTATTAAATGATGCTAAAGAAATAGAAAGTTATCAATTTAATATGCTCAAGTTAGATACAGATAGTAAATTCCCTCTTACTTATCTGGATCCACAGCCAATGTGGCAATCCTTACTGATAGACATAAAACAAAGTGCTTCTCCAGCTCTGATGGCAGCGAGGTTTCATCAAGGATTAGCGATCGCTATTTCTGAGATGGTGGCTGAGTTACATCAGAGTTGTGAGTTTAATCAAGTAGCTTTGAGCGGTGGGGTATTTCAAAATAAGTTGTTGCTTTCTGGAGTGAGCGATCGTCTAATAAAAATGGGGTTACAAGTTTTGACTCACAGTCAAGTTCCACCTAATGATGGCGGTTTATCTCTGGGTCAAATTGTTATTGCTGCAGCTAGACTTGAAGTAGGGAGTAGGGGAGTAGGGGAGTAGGGGAGGTAAAATTCAAATATTATTGCCTACACTACATTTATGCACTCTCTAGCAACTCAAAAATGGATAAAAAAATTTGTTTTGATTTTAATTAAGTTTAAAACTAATTTAATAAAAATGTGCTTAGGAATTCCCGGTCAAATTATAGAAATAACTGATTTTGCAAAGAAGTTGGCAACTGTTAGTATTAGTGGGGTGAAACGGGAGGTTAATATTGCCTGCATAGTTGATGATGAACATCCAGTTGAATCATGTGTTGGTGAATGGGTGTTAGTTCACGTTGGTTTTGCCATGAACCGTTTGGATAAAGAAGAGGCAGCAGAAACTTTGAAATTATTGCAGGAAGTCGCTGCGGTGATGAATTAAAAAGTACATTGGGTTGAGTCCGCCAAACCCAACATATTTGGTCTATATATTTATTATTATCAGAACTTACGCATTAACGCTATTAGTAGTGGATTGAAACAGCTAAAATGGTGCGTTACGACGGATTATTAAATGCTTTTCACAGTCTAAATTTTAGCCGTCTAACTGAGCCTACAATTTTGCACTATTTAAGGCGTGTCAGTCCAGTGGAGGCAAGCGTAAGACTACTGCAAAAGTAGCAGCAGCCTGTGAGGCGTCAACCCGCCGAGGGGCTTCGGCTCGGTAGGAATCCCCGTGCCTTCAGGCCGGGGAGGATGTCAAGAATTATTTTAGGTTTTTGATGAAAATGATTTTGGATTTGATAATTCCTAGAATGATTAATTAATATTTTTTTGAGTCAAAGTCTAAACTAATTTTTGGCAATATCATTCCATAACGTGCAATCCCATTATCTATAATGTATATATAGCAATCAGGAATCAGATGTTACAATTTGATTGCTTCAGTGTTTCTCATTCCCTGTTCCCTAAAAATCTACTTTTGCGACTGTTTCCTGTTCACTGCTATAGATATTTGTTGGGTTGCGCTACCGCTTAACCCAACCTACGGTGTTTTATACGAGATTTCAGTTTTATTTATTTATATTTAGGAGAAACCATATGAAATATGTTAAAGAATTTCGCGATCCCCACAAAGTACAAGGTCTAGTTAGAGAAATTGATCAACTCAGTCAAAAATTAGGATACAGTATTGATCGCCCACTCAAAATAATGGAAGTTTGTGGCGGTCACACTCACTCTATTTTCA
>NZ_CEZPJD010000085.1:0-16616 GCF_983059655.1 Okeania sp. | reverse complement strand
CCAGGAATGAGGTTTACATCATTGCTGGGACGCTTGGCTCTAAAGACCAGATTCCCTCAAGAATGGTGCCTGGTCGAAATCAATTCGATATTAACGTTCCCGAGTATCTTTGGAAGGTAGTTTTGATACCAGAAGAACCTGGTCAAAGCCCTACAGATATAACTTTTGGAGCATCTGCTTTTGGAGTGCTGATGGAAAACGTCCCTCAACCACAAGGAGAAAATTGGAAAAATTCTAGCGTTAGTATTATCTCCTCAGTTAACGATATTGAGGATCTGACGGGCTTAGACTTTTTCTCAAATATTCCTAAAGACATTCAGGAGGTAATTGAAAACTATACCGATACCAGTATAATTCCTTGATGGTGATTCTAAGCAAGGCTAAAAACGCTAGTTGAGAGCGATATAGAACTCAAAGAGCCATAGCTCTTTGAGTTCCACAATAAAAGATAGATTTTATAAGGAGGTCAATGATGTCCAGAGGGCCAGTAATGTACATCAGTAGACAGCAACTTCTAGATCGCTATAATGCAGGAGAACGAAATTTTGCCGGGATTACAATGTTGCATAGCTCTAGAGCTAAAGAAAATATATCTCTCTTATGCGGTGTCGATCTTAGCAATATTATTTTGAGCGGAGCATACCTTGACCTGATTAGACTCCGTGGAGCCAACCTGCGCGGTGCTAAGTTAGTTGGAGCTTATATGCATCAGGCCGCCCTACCCGATGCCGATCTAAGCGATGCCGATTTGACAGGAGCGGTTCTAAGGGATGTTTGCTTAAACAGAGCTAACCTCACTAGAGCTAAATTGATGGGCGCACAATTGATAAGAACGGAACTTTTAGGAGCAGACTTGACTGACGCTGACTTAAGCGATAGCATTCTCTGTCAAGTCGGCTTCTCCCGGGTCAAGATTGCTGAAAGCGACCAATCCCAGGGAATTTACTGTCCCAACGCTGTGCTTTGGCAAATGAGAATGGCCGACGGAACATATATAGAAGGTCCCCAAACCGCAGAAGACACGAGAAAGTCGTTCTAATTTGTTTGAGAGCCAATAGCAAAACAAGGAGGTCAATGATGTCCAGAGGGCCAGTAATGTACATCAGTACACAACAACTTCTAGATCGCTATAATGCAGGAGAACGAAATTTTGCCGGGATTACAATGTTGCATAGCTCTAGAGCTAAAGAAAATATATCTCTCTTATGCGGTGTCGATCTTAGCAATATTATTTTGAGCGGAGCATACCTTGACCTGATTAGACTCCGTGGAGCCAACCTGCGCGGTGCTAAGTTAGTTGGAGCTTATATGCATCAGGCCGCCCTACCCGATGCCGATCTAAGCGATGCCGATTTGACAGGAGCGGTTCTAAGGGATGTTTGCTTAAACAGAGCTAACCTCACTAGAGCTAAATTGATGGGCGCACAATTGATAAGAACGGAACTTTTAGGAGCAGACTTGACTGACGCTGACTTAAGCGATAGCATTCTCTGTCAAGTCGGCTTCTCCCGGGTCAAGATTGCTGAAAGCGACCAATCCCAGGGAATTTACTGTCCCAACGCTGTGCTTTGGCAAATGAGAATGGCCGACGGAACATATATAGAAGCTCCCCAGACGGCAGAAGACACGAGAAAGTCGTTCTAATTTGTGTGATAATGAATAGCAAAACATAATATTTTATCCGGAAGTCAATCGTGTACATCACCCCACAGCAACTGCTCGATCGCTATAATGCAGGAGAACGAAATTTTGCAGGAATTAGGTTTTTTCCTGATACCTGTAGAGAATCAGTTCTAGAGGATGCCGATCTTAGCAATATTATTTTGAGCGGAGCATACCTTCCCAGAATTAAACTCAGTCTAGCCAACCTCCGCAATTCCAATTTAGCTGGAGCTTATATGCCTGGTGCCGAACTCATAGAAACCGACCTACACGAGACCGATTTGACAGGAGCGAACCTACAGGATGCCTGTTTAAGCGGAACAGACATAGCCAGAAGTCTATTAACTGCTGCCAACCTCAGAGGAGCGAAACTCGAAGGTGCAGATTTCACTAACGTTGACTTAACCGAAAGCATTCTGTGTCAAGTGGACTTCTCCCAGGTAAGGATTGTTAACAGATTCGGGGATCGCTTCATTTATTGTCCCAACGCTTTGGTTTGGCAAATGACAATGCCTGATGGAACATATATAGAAGGTCCACGATACGATTATAGCTTTTAGAAAGTAGTTCTCAATGGTTTTCTGCACAATAATGCTGTGTCGCGGGAAATTCCGGGGTGGTCTTATCATAACAGCGCTAATTCTACGTTGGTGCGACCTACGGATAATTTGGTTAATTTGCGTAATGTTAGTAGTTTGGAGGAGCATCTAACAAAAGTAGCTAACGATCCTGACTCCGATGATTATCAAACTAATTATGCTGTGGAGTTAAAATCGCTAGGGTTGCGGTTTGAGGTAGAAGGTAGCACAAATCCAGTGTATTTAGATGATATCTTCTTCCAAGGAGTTCACACTAAATTGGGAAATCCTAGCAATGCTCGCAACAGCCTTGACCCTGAAAATGAGGACGATCCGCAACCAAACAATTATTTGATTGAAAAGCCTCAGTACACCCTGTCTTATAGCGATGAGAACAAAGGTCCTAATTGGGTGAGTTGGCAGCTCAATCAGTCTTGGTTGGGAGAACTCAAGCAAAATGATGCACGGAATAATCGTTCTGATAATTATCCTCCAGTTGGTTTTACTCCCGCTTTTAGTCCTGATTTTCCTGATGAAGTTGGACCTCCTGATGCTAGTTTTCCTATCGGTCAAATCCCCATATCTGGTGATTATCCCTGGGTACCAGACAACGCCCTTCCGGCTGATTGGGTAGTAACTCAACCACCCGATTACAGGGAAAACAATATTATTCCCGATCTCAGAGTTCAGCGGGGTCACATGATGCCTGTTGACGATCGAAACAGGACATTTAAGGATGTGTATTCAACTTTTACAACAACAAATATTATCCCCCAAAATCGTGACTTGAATCAGTTTTTTAATAGTCCCTGGAGAGGTCTAGAACTCGAAAGTAATAATGCTGTCGCCTGCAATAGCAACAGAGAACTGTACATTATTGCAGGCGGGGCTGAGTACGATCCTGAAAGACCAGAAATAATAGATACTCCTGATGGTCCACGTTTTCAACCTCCAGGAGAAATCAGGAATTTTGTGACTACGAATGACGAAGGCAGGGTGGTTCTAGGAGGCACCAACGATACATGGACTACAAATCCTAAAGGTATTGGAATTCCTGCTTATGCTTGGAAAGTTGTGGTTCCTCTGGAAGCAGGTCAGGGAGTTGCAGATATTACTAAAGATACACAAGTTACTGCTGTAATATTTAATAATCTAGCAGCTCCTGCCGCAGGAACCTACGAACTACCAAATGGAACAGATTTAACAGTAGAAAACCCTAGTGAATGGCGGGAATGGCGGGTTAGTGTAGATGATCTTGAAGAAATAACTGGTTACGATTTTCTGTCGAACGTTCCCACAGAAATCCAAGCTATTATTGAAGACCGCATCGGAAATTTCAATCCTTAAAGCGTCTTCTGTGTTAATACATTAACCTCGTTTATCCTTTCGATCTTTGCTCTAGCAAAATCCTCCAATACTCTTTAATATACTCTCCTTCAGGAGTAGTAATAGTGTCAATAATGCACTCAGACCATAAATTGGAGCCAGTGATCCTGGCTCCTGTCAGATCGATATTTCCTAAGCTAGTTTCACAAAAAATTGCCCTCTCCAGATTAGCATTTTTCAAGCTAACGTCCTGGAACATTGCTTGGCCTAAATTGGATTCTATTAACAAGGCTTCATCAAGGTTGACTTGGAATAAAGAAGCCTCCACAAGGCAAGAGTTTTCTAAATTAGCTCTCTTCATGTTAGCATTACTAATTTCTATGTTTCCTAATCTTGCATTCTTGAGATTGGCTTCTTCCAGGTTGATATTTTTTAGATAGGCATCGAAAGAAACTTCCGTCAAATTAGCGCGATTTAGATTTACTTCCTCTAGTTCCGCATACCTTAATCTAGCTTGAGTAAAATTGGCGCAACTTAAATTTACTCCTTTGAATTTTACTCTATACAGTTTAGCTTGAGTGAAGTCGGCGTTACTAAAGTTAGCTGCTTCAAGATGACAATTTCTTAATTCGATCCCTCTTAAGTCAGCACCAGTAAAATTTCTTTCTCCAGCGCTGTAACGTCTGAGCAGTTCTTCCGCGTTCATAATTTGTCTCCTAAATCCGTTGTTAATACGACCATCAAGCCAAATAGTATTACACTTGATAACAATCGACAAGGAAGTGCATGGGCTCATCTCGAAAATGATATGCGAGAACTTGTGACTGACAATAATCAGGAACTGTATATGACTGCGGGTGGGTTTGATTATAGTCCTGAAGTACCAAAATTACGAGAAATCCACAACACAGTTTCAACAAAGACTCCAGAACTAATCCAAAACAGATTCCCGTTCCCGATTTCACCTGGAAGATTGCTACAGTCCTCGAACCCGGTCAAAGTCTTTCTGACATTGATGCCAATACCCAAGTTATTGCTTTGATTACACCAAATCGTCAGCCTCCTACTGGTAATAACGGGCCTGTCCAACTTCCAGGCGGGGAGACGCGCCAAGTTGCTAACTGGCAACACTGGCCGAACTGGCGAGTCAATGTAAATTACCTCGAAGGTATTACGGGTTATGACTTTTTCTCAGATTTGCCACAGGAAATTCAAAAAGAAATTCAGAAGGATGATTCGAGCGAGCTGACCTTGCCCCTACAATCGAATCCATGAATCTACGGAGATGCGAGTAGTCACCTCAGTTTACTAAAGAGCCATCACTAATCTATCCCGTCGGAAGTAACAATACTTCCGTCGGGCATGGAAGTAACAACACTTCCGTCGGGCATGATGGTTTGCCTGTAGTATTCGAGAATCGGAGCAGAACTGGCTCCGCGATAGTCAGCAAATTCAGCATAATTATCATAACCGTCACAGTCTTCAAACCGTGCATTTTGAAAGCAGGTATAGTTAAAGCCACTTCCGTAAATTTTGGTTAGTACGAAGATAGCCTCTGTGAAATTACATCGATCAAAAACACATCTATCAATCCTTGCCTCACTGAGATTTACTCGTTCTAGGTTCGCTCTATCAAAGCCACAGTAGAATAACACGGTTCCTTCTAGATTGACATTTACCAGACAAGCCATATCAAAACTGCTCTCGGAAATATAAGCTTCTCGAAGGTCTGCCCCCTTGAGGTTAGCGTTAGATAGATAGCACTTGCGCAATTCAGTACCCCTAAGATTCGCCCCCTTGAAGTTAGTGTCATTTAAATTAGCGCGAGCAAACTTAGAAACGCTGAAATTGACATTTGCCAGACAGGCATCATCAAAAGAGCTCTCGGAAATATAGGCTTCCCGAATGTCTGCCCCCTTAAGGTTAACCCCTTTGAATTTGCAGCCCTTCAATTCAGTCCCCCTGAAATTTGCACCTTTGAGGTTAGCTTGATTTAGATCGCACTGGCGCAATTTAGTACCCCTGAGATTTGCACCTTCAAGATTAGCATCATCTAATTTAGCATACTTGAGTTTAGAACCACTGAAATTGATTCCCGGAAGGTGTGCCCCTTGCAGTTGGAGACCTTCCGAACGGCGTTTCCCTTGCAACTCCAGCCCGGAAAAATCTCTTTCACCTGCTGCATATTGCTCCAGTAGTTTTTCAGTTGTTATCTGCATTATGCGTGTCATAGTTACTCTTCTAAATCTAGAACGCCATCTTTAGTATATCAAATTCTTCCTAATCTAAGGCAAGAACAAGGGGTGCTGACTTTATTTAATGGTAATTTTGATGCGGCTTATAATCCACCCCGAAGAAATTCAAGACCGAATTGAAGAAAGGGTAGACAACGGCCCTACTGAAAGAACTGGGGTTGTTTCTTAGAAAAAGTAGTTCGTTTGTGTACAAGCCGTTCTTATTACTATACAAAGAACGGCTTTTATTCAATACATTCCAGCACAACTGGCGATACCAGCACCAGAAGGTATAGAAACAGGTACGGAAGTTTGGTTTCTGCGTAAAGGCGCACTGCCAGATGAAACAGGTACTTGGAATGATATTTGGTTGCAAGAAGAATCAGGAGTAGTGGATGCTGATGGATTTATCCGTACCACATCGCCACCCTATCCAGGGGTAGTCAGACCAGGAGAATACATGGTCATCTTCTCCGGTCTACCTGGTAGTGCCACCTTAGTCAAAGGTCAGCTAACTCAAACAACTAACGTACCTCTAGCATTTTTCGGAATTATCGACCCCAGAGGAGATATCGGTCAATTAATTGACCCAGACTCTTTTGTCACTGGTTTTACCGTTACCTATGACATTTCTTCAGTAGATGTCATAGCTATCCCACAAGTAGGGTTGCCAGTAGTGACAGAAGTAGGGGTACAACGTGCAGAAGATGGGTTAGCCACTTTTGAAGCTAACTTGAATCTTGAAGCACCAGAATCAGACCCCACCGAAGCACCAGTTTTACAAGGGGCAGAATTGAAATTTAATGATGATAATGGTGAACCTTTTCCAGATAACGAACCAGTTTTATTCTTAAGTGCAGATAACGCACTCATAGATAATAACGATCTACCAACATCCACTGGGAGTAGGTTAGAAGATTTGCAGGTGAAGTTTTATGTGGGAGACCAAGTATATTCAGCAGAAGTGTTACCATCTTTAAGTCAAGAGGTTGACGATAACCGGGTAGAAGTAGCGGTCAAAGTTCCCGTGACAGTGCCTTTGGGTAGTTCTAAAATTGCTCTGAGTAGGGAACAAGATATATTAGTAGAGCAAAATGGCACTGAGCCTGTTTATGAACCCATTGAATTTGAGAGCAATGAACTGCGGTTAGAAAATGACGCAGAGTATGTGTTTACAGCTTTAGCAGGAGTAGATAGTGTATCGGTAGTGGATGCTAGCAACCCTGAAACTGTGGTTAACAGTACGAGCAGTGAAGATTTAGCTTTAGGCCGAATTCCTGTAGGGGTTGATGGAGTAACGGATCGACCAGAGTCGTTGGCCATAACTAGCGATAATAGTCGGGTTTATGTACCGTTGAAGTGGAGTGGTGGGGTCGCTATGGTAGACCCAATGGTGTTGTCACAGGTAGATAATCTGCCAGAGACGCCTGATGTTACCGACCCCATTCCTTTGCCAGATGGGGCACGACCAGTGGATATTGCTCTGGGGTTGAGGGATGAATATGCTTATATTGCCAATGAGGATCTGCCAGAAGTTTATGTGTTGGATATCGACCCGTTTTCGAGTACATACCATCAGGTAGTGCAGACAATAGAGTTGGATAGTTCGAGAGGGTTGAACAGATTAGCTATTAGTAGCGATGGTCGGCGGTTGTTTGTAACTGGTCAGGATGGTTATATTTATGCGGTGAATGTGGATGCCAAGGATAAATCTCTGTCGGAGTCAGGCAATTCTAATAAGTGGCACGAGCAAATAGGTCGGATAGACACAGACCAAGGAGCGATGGGAATTTCCTCTACTAATGAAGCAGGGATGATGACTTTTACGAGCGGACATAAAGATTTCCTTTTCAATGGTTTTGGGGTATTGGAGGTAACTAATGATGACCCATTAAGTTGGTCTGCAGAGATTCGCTATACTTCTTTAGGTTTGGGTTCCAATCTAGACTATTTTGATGTTCAAGAGGGTTCTAGTGTAACACTGACAAAGGATGGGTCTTATGCTTTTGTGGCAGGTCGCAATTTCAGGGCACTTTTTGATGGTGAAGTGTTAAGTGGTAGTAATGTGGGGATTATTCAAGACCCGTTGGGTGATAATCCCCAGTTGGTGGCAGCGACTCGACCACTGCCAGACCGTTTGACTTACGATGTGGTATTGAGTAATGATGATAAGTATTTGTATGTTTCTAATCCACATTTGAATTCTAGTGGTGATGTGTTGATTTTTGATGTGGAGGAGATGATTGAGACCCTTTCTTCGCCTGGGGATTATGAGATTGATATTTTAGACCGGGGTGTGGGGTCTCCGTTTTTTGATGAGAGTACGGCGCGGACGGTGACGGCGGCGGATTTTGAGTCGGTGCCGATTGATGATATTAATCCGGATATTAGTATAGCTGCTGATTTTGAGATTGTCCAGGAGGACAGGCCTCGTAATCAGTTTGTGTTTGGAGTGCCTGATGATACGACGCGGGGTCCGGTGGCTATTGGTGGGAATCCACGGGGGATTGCGATTACTGGGGGCGATTGGTTGGATTTGGAGAATGTGGATTTAGTAGAAGATGATGGCAGTCCCGATTTGACTCCGACGTTGGAGTGGGATTTTGATGGTGTTGCATCTGAGAATATCGAAGAAGTTAATTTGTTTGTGAGTGTGTTTGATGAGGGTAATGGTTTGTTGCCTTGGGATGATGTGGTTGATTTGAACGATGCTTCTGTGCTGCCGGGACTGAGTATTTCTGATAAACAGAATTTGCTGACAAGACCTTGGAATGGAATTGGTGATTTTAATCCTAATCGCATTTTGACTGCTACTTGGAAGCTGGATACAGAAACGGGTACAGGAAAGTGGTATGTGCACGATGGGGAAACTGAAATTTCTGCACCCACAAGCGGTCAGCCAAATACTAACTCTCGCTTGACTCTACCAGACGAATTGACATTGACTGCAGGGCAGAATTATCATTGGGCAGTTGAAGTTATTGATAATAATGGAAATTCTGAGCTTGAGTCTCGCAGTTTCAAGACCGAAAATCCCGAACATAATCTTGACAATACTTTCAGCAGCGTTAGTGTGGTTACTCATGGCTTTAAATTCCCTACTGAAGGTCCGGGAATTCCCGATAATATTTACGACTTAGGCAATAATATCGCCTCTTCTGGTGGTGATGGTTTAGTGATGCAGTACAATAGCGAGACAGGGGGTTGGGATGCCATCGACGAACAGCGTCGTCTTTTACCGGATGTGGAGATTTCTGATTATTACGGTAAACCTTTAGTCTTACTCACTGATTGGTCTGCTGATAATCAATCATCAATTCCTGACTCTGGTTTCAGTGAAGGAGCTGCAGATGCTTTCTTTGCTTCTGTTGTTCAACTCGACCAACAACTAGGAGGAACAGTTGAAAATATTGATGGCCAACTGGTCAACAAACATGGTGCTGTTTTCGACTCTCCGTTGCATTTTATTGGTTTCAGTCGCGGTACTGTAGTCACTAGCGAAATGATTCAGCGTATCGGGACACACTTCCCCCACGCAGGAGGACCTCTGAACGCGGATGGCACTCCTCAACTGGACTCTGAAGGTAAGCAAATTCGAGATTTACAAATGACTACCATTGACCCCCATGATTTTGAGCAACCAGGTTTTTCATTCCCTGGATGGATTCCATTCATAGGTGGAGAAGGGTTTGCTGATTTCAACGATCCAGAAGTACAGGTTTGGGAGAATGTGACTTTTGCTGATAATTACTATCAGACTGTGCCGAAGTTAGACCCTAATTTGTTAGAATTGACTGGAACGCCAGCAGGTCGGTTGATTGAGAATGCGGATTTGAATGTCTTTTTGGGCACGAATTCTGATGAAAATAATTATGAGAATAGTCGAGCTGGTTTTACCAGGGAAACTGACGGGATACCTCTGCTGGCAGGTCGCGGTGCAACTCACGGACGAGTGGTTTCTTGGTATGACGGTACTACTAATTTGTCGGTCCTGAAATCCCCGGATGAATTGTATCGTCGTTTGGGAGATGGGTATCATGACCATTTATATGACCGTGATTTTCCAGGTGTGCCCAATCCTTGGTACGTTCCTGACCATCAGAAGGCGACTTTTGAGTTAGGGGATGAGAATGCACCGTGGGAAGGTATAGGTACGGGTTGGTTTTATTCAGTGCTTGGTGGTGGTAAGGATTTGCGACCGGAGTTGAAGCTTGAAGAGCGGATACCTGTGAGTTTTGATAATACTGGCGATCGTGATAGTCAAGGTGATTTTCCTGTACCGACTGTGTTTAATGGTAATTTTGATATTGTTACCGAGCCGGATTCTATTTTAGCTAAGACTTTAAATACAACTAATGCGATTCCAGGATGGTCTTTTCATAATGGTATAGGATCTGTGCCAATTTCCTCAGAACCTAATCAGATAGCTTTGGCTTCAAGTTCAAATTTTTCGCAATCTACCCCAGTCCCCAACGACGAATTTGAAGAAGGAACTTTGGTAAAAGTCCATGAACTTGCTGAGGACATTCCTAGTCTGCAAACACACTTTGAACAACTTGGTAATATTGAAGGAGAAGAGAATTATCGAGAAGGCGATCGAGCTTTGCGATTAGAATCTGGTCAAAGTATTACACATAATTCATTTTTGATCCCTACCACAGAAGATGTGTTGCGATTTAACGTTCATGTTCCTGAAGAGCAGCTTGATCAAGACGGAACTCTTACAGTTTCCATGCAGGGAGATGCTCCTGGTTTTGAAACTTACACGCCAATAGGAAATATAGATCTAGAAAAAGTTGATAATCAAAATGCATTTCAAGTCGAAAATACCCGCAAAATCAATTATGGAACTGAAGGGTTTGAAACTTTCCCTGTAGATGTACCAGAAGCATTAAAAGGCAAGACAGGAAAACTTAAATTTGAAGTAAGTAATGGCCTGGTTTACTTAGATAATATTTTCTTTGGCGAATCTACCAGACCTTGGAAACCTTCTATGAATCGAGCTGAAGCAGAAGAATATACTGGAACAAGTTACTTCAGAGGCAAAGTGTTCTATCATGGAACTAATACTACAGGTGCTCAGAGTATTTCTACCACAGGTGTCAATCCGGAATTATTCGATCCTTACTCAGATTATGGACCTGGTTTTTACACTGGTAGCAATAGACAAATAGCGGAGGACTACGCTAACCTTGGTGGTGATGGTCACGTATTGGATGTTATGCTCAAGGCGAAAAAAGTAGCTGCTTTTCCACAAGGATTTGGTTTCAGAGAGCAAGCAGAGGAATACTATCAAGAAAACAATCTTTATGGGGTTTATGATGAAGCATCTATTGCATATACAGAGTTTTTGAAAGATCAAGGTAATCAAGGAGTAGAAATTAAAGATTTGCAATACTTTGTTGTTTATGATACAGAACAAGTAGTAGTTATTAAATAAGTTCAACCATGATCGAGTACAAAGGATGTCAATACTGTCTTCATCTTCGTCCAGATGGAACCTGTTTAGCCTTCGATCCGGATATAATTCCTATATTCATTGCATCAGGGCAGTTAAAACATATTAAACCTTTACCTATTCAAAGGAATAATGTTGTTTACAAACCCTCAGAACACAATTTGTACAAAAGGTTTAGGATTAAGCACGAGCGCCAAAAAGAATAGAACTTTTTGGGAAGCACTATAAATACACCAGTATTAAAACTTTGAGGAGGAGTGGCTTTTTGAAGTAGAACTAATCTCGGTGGTGGCACATTGTAACGATCGTAAATTATCCGGCAATGTTTGTGACAAGGCGAGGTAGTGGGAGCATTTTGCTCCCTTGCTAGGTATTCCTTTTCCTGTATAGAATTACGCGAGCAGGAATACCCTAATCTCTAATGCTACCATCTGGCATGATTGTGTTGCCAAACAAGGCTTTTGTTAGGTCAGTATTTTCCAAGATTGCATTTGTGAGGTTAGCTCCTCGCAGATTAGTTCCTTCTACATTAGTATATTTGAGTTCTGCTCCGGCTAAGTTAACTCCTTCTAAGTTAGCATCTGTTAACTCACTATACTGAAGACTAGCTCCCTCTAAATTAGCATTTACCAGATCGACATATCTGAGATAGGCTTTATCTAGTCTAGCTCCTTTTAAGTTAGTCTTTTTAAGACACGATCTATTAAGGTTGCTATAACTGAAATTGCTATAACTTAACTCAGCATCGACTAATTTTGCTTGCGTAATCTTAGAAAAACTAATATTAGCATACATTATAGTTGCTCTAGTAAGGTTAACTCGACTAAGATCGGCATAGCTCAAATTACTATTGCTTAAATCAGCTTCGAGGAATTTAGCACTTGTGAAGTCAGCTTGAGAGAAATGAGAACCCTGGAGGTTAGCTCTATTGAAATTTGTGTTACTTAGATTAGCGTAACGAAACATGAAAAAGTGTAGATCGAAGTCTTCTAAATTAAGTCGGCTCAAGTCAACTCCACTAAAATCATGCCGTTTTTGAGCCAGTAATCTTTGAAATTCTTGAATATCCATAATTTTGTGCCTGGTTTGGTCAAATAACCGCGAAGCTGCCATAGAGGGCAATCTAGAAATGAAAGCTTGACTTTGCAGACATCTCAGAAAACTGCCCTTTTCGCTCCGAGCCTCCAATGAAATATTACATAATTATCGTTGCTGGAGGACGCGGACTTGTAGATGTAACAGAAGATCCATGGGATGTTCTTCTCGGTGACGATCCTGTTGCCCAAAATAACATTGGGATTCCCTCCCATTTGTGGAAAGTTGCTTTGGTTCTAGATCAACCTGGTTATCGTCCAAAAGATATTAACGATCGACGAGATGGAGGAATTGTAGATGTTATAGCCGTAGATATACCTAACGATCCAACATACACTCTCGACACCAGCAAACAAGAAGACCAGTGGACAGCTTGGAGAGTTGCGACTGACGCTATTGAAGGGTTAACTGGACTTGACTTTTTATCCAGTCTTCCTGATGAAGTTGAAGAACGAATAGAGGCAAGGAAAACTTTCCGTTATATTGACTAGACTTTATGTTGTAGCATTACAGCAGTTTTCCTGCACGATAGACCACAGTAGGGACATTCCATGGAACGTCCCTACAGGATTTTGGTTGTGACGATGTGGTTCATCAATCTGAAAAGCACTGTATTTCTCATTCTGGGTATAATAGACATCTCCAGAAAAAGTTCTGAAACCCTTTTGTCACCCCCTCAGCCAATACTCAGGACCAACTCTAACTTTACCATCTGGTAAAATGGTATTGTGTAAGAATACGTTTTGCGTGTTACCTCCCCAATCGATGCTAGCCTTCTTAAGGTTAGCACATTCTAGGTTTGTCCCTTCTAAGTAGACTAAACTCAAATTACTACCCTCTAAGTTAGCATGAGTTAAGTTAGCATCTCTGAGATCCGCACCTCTCAAATTGGCACCTTGCAAGTCACAATAGCTCAAATCTGCTCTTCTGATATCTGCATCATTCAAGAGTGCTTTCTTTAGTTGAGATTTTTTCAAATTAGCTCCTCTGAGATTAGCACCACTTAGATCGGCTTTATTCAAACGGGTTCTGCTTAGATTAGCACAAATCAAGTCAGCCTTTTTTAGCTCTGTCTTCACAAATATAGCAAATTCTAAGTTAGATTCTCTCAATTTGGTGTAGTGAAACTTAACTTCTTTGATGGTGGTATTGCACAAGTTAGCGCCCTCCATATTTATACCACTCAGATCTATATTTCTCAAGGAACTACGAGGCCAAATCACACCTCTTAGGTTGGCTCCTTCAAAATCGACACCATCGAGTTGTGTAGCACTTAGATCGGCACATCTGAGATTGGCACCGCTTAAGTCAACGTCTTTGAAAACGCTGTATTGTAGATCGGCACAAATTAGGTCTGCACCGTTCAAGAAAACATCTCTTAGATTAATGCCACTTAAGTTAGCTTCTCTCAGAGAAACGTTGGTAAAATTTCTTTCTCCAACTTCGTATAGCTCAAGGAATTCTTTTCTGTCCATAGTTTGTGTCCTATTAACTATCAAATTAAAATCAAATACAAGTTAAATTGTAACTGTTCAACGTCAAACTAGAGAGGATGATCGCAAGGGAATTATCGAAGGGATATTTTCGGAAATCTTGACGATCGCTACCATGATGCTCGTTATAAGCTCGACTATGCTACTGTAGGATTTGAAACGTTCCAAGTAGATATTCCCCAGGATTCAGGTCTACATGGTAAGGTTGCCGACATAACCTTTGAGTTGGTCGATCAGAGTGAGGGTAAAAAGGCAAAAGTTTATATAGAAGTTTCTCTAAAAATCAGAAACTTCTGTTGAAAAAATTTTCAGGTGCAAAATTAATTGTTGGCAACAATTTTAACTACAGTACTTCTCCACCAGGCATAGTAGTATTACCAACAATAGCATTTTCAACATCTATAGAATAACATACATCTCTTTCTAAATCGTAGTTTGCACCTTGAAAATTAGCATTTTTAAGGTTTGCTCCTTCAAAATCAGCATTTTCCAGATCGGTATCTCTCAAATCAGCGCCAATTAGTATTGCATTAATCAGGCAAGCTCTATACAAACAAGCTTCATGGAGATTAGCACCACTGAGATTCGCTCCCTCCAGGTCTGCTTCATAAAAACTTGCACCTTCTAAATTAGCATTACTAAGATTGGCATTAGTTAATTTAGCATTAGTAAAGCTTATTCTTTCTGTGTTCGCGTTACTGATATTAGCCCCACTCAGATCGCAATTACTAAAACTTGCCTTATAGAGATTTGCCCCTTTCAAGCAAGCTCCTATCAAGTTAGAACTGCGTAAGTTGGCATAAGTAAGGTTCACACCCATCAGGTTGGCACCAGCAAAATTAGAAAAACGCAGTTCGATACGATTTGGTAAATCTCGGCTCAGTTCAGTATTACTGAGATCGACACCACTTAGATCGACTTTCTGAAAATCTCTTTCTCCTTCGGCCAACCTTCTGAGAAATTCTTGTACATCCATAGATTGTCTCCTAATATAGCTTTATGTTATCAACTATTCTAGTCAAAATTTTTACCAAAACTTTTCCGAATAGGAATCCTGGAATTTATGATTCTAGTAAGAGGAATCCGGTAGTAAAGGCAAAGGATAGTACCCTTGCTGCTAATTTGCTATCAAATATTGTCTCACAAGAAACAACCCATAATGGTACTGCTCTTTGGCAACAGATTGAAAATTACACTCGTGAGTTTGTCGAAAAGGGAAATGAAGTTTATGTCATTAGTGGTATCTGTCAAATCAGCACCAATTAGTATTGCATTAATCAGGGAAGCAGTGTACAGACAAGCTTCATTAAGGTTTGCACCACTGAGATTGGCTCTCTCGATGTCTGCATTATTAAAACTTGCACCTTCTAAATTAGCATTACTAAGATTGGCATTTATCAACGTGGCTCCACTAAAGCTTGTTTGTATTGCATTGGCATTACTGAGATTGGCATCACTCAAATCGCAATCACTAAAACTTGCCTTATAGAGATTTGCTCTCTTCAAGCAAGCTCCTATCAAGTTCGAGTCGCAAAAGATGACATAATCAAGGTTCGTATCTGTAAGGTTAGCACTTGTAAAATTAGAATAACGCAGCTCGAGACGCTTTACAGAAGAACCACTGAGGTTGACACCACTAAGATCGACACCACTAAGATCGACTTTCTGAAAATTTCTCTCTCCTTCGGCCAACTTTCTGAGAAATTCTTGTACATCCATAGATTGCCTCCTAATATAGTTCTATATCATCAACGATAGCCAAAATGCATTACCCGATCGCCAAATCAAACTGTTAATGCAGTTGCTAAACAGAAGTACATTCAGTGGAAAACGCGACTACGCTATCCTTAGACTACTTTGGGATAATGCTTGGAGACGAGGAGAAATAGCAAGATTAAATATTGGTGACGTTAACTTAAGCGATCGCCTCATCTGAATACAGGAAAAAGCAAAACAAACAAATAGCGCGTAATATAATTCAAAATAGAAAAATTTTAATAGTAGTTGACTATGAAGTTGAAAAGATTAGGCCATGTAGCTATATGCGTACAAGACGTTGACAAAGCAGTAGAGTTCTATCAAAATCTGGGAATGGAAATAGCCTGGAAAGATGCCGACTGGGCATACCTAAAAGCTGGCGATGATGGACTAGCACTTTTGAGTCCTGGATATGAGCAAGCAGGGCCACATTTTGGGTTCGTGTTTAGCGATCGCTCAGAAATGGAAACTGCCTACGAACAGCTCAAAGCGCAAAATATTCAAGTTTCCTCTGTTCATGAACATCGAGATGGCACAGCTTCCTTTTATGGTAAAGATTTAGATGGTAACTGGTTTGAATACCTGTACGAACCGGAAGCCATAGTTAATAATTAGGGAGAGTAGGGGAGTGGTGGAGTGGGAATAAAAATAAGAATAATTAATGCTAACTACCTCATAATTATCAAAAAAGTAATTCGGTATAAGTTAATTACTTAATAACTGAAGTGTTACCTAAGTATAACATTAATGCTTATGAATCGATATTTGACTCTTTCTACTCCATGCTCCCCGTCGGGAACAGAACTAGATAGGCCATTTTCAATTTGTCTCTACGGTTTGCTGAAGAACATATAGATTTAATAGCAGTCGCTATTACTTTATTTGACATTTCTAGAAAAGAGGGAACAGGGAACAGGAAACAGAGAAGAATAATTGATAATTTATGGATAAAAATTGATTTTATTTTTAATTTTTGGAGATGTCTATTTATACCATTTACCAAAAATAATTC
>NZ_CEZPJD010000084.1:0-16833 GCF_983059655.1 Okeania sp. | reverse complement strand
CCACCCTACGGGAAGCTGCGCTTTTCGCGCCAGCGTTGCAAAGCAAACGACCGCTTTTTTCCCCTTAAAAGGGGAGGCTTTAAACCAGAATTATTTAATAATTAATAATTAATAATTCGGTAACTGGTTAGTTATTTCTGCCATCCTACACTAGTGGTCTGTCAGCTTTGAATTGATGGGTTAAGACAAGCAGGAAAAGCATAAAAGATAGAGGATACGGAGGAAGATTAACCCATCAAAACTAATTTGACAGACCACTAGTGATACTTTTATATGAGAGCATTGACTGAGCTACCCAGGGATGTCCCATCTCTGTAATTAATTTAAAAAATGCTTAATTGTACTTCTTGATCTCCTTCAAGCTATTCAAATTTAATGGTAACAATAAATCTTCTATCAAGACTTGAGGTACTTTCTTGATATTAATTGCAGCGTTTAGGTCACGTCCAATGGATAGATTGCATTGAGGACAATAATGCTGTCTCAGCAGCCCAAGTTTTCTTGATTTTATACCCACAATTACTAAATTCAGTTAATGTTCTATGAGGTGTGACTTTATACTATTAGGAGATGAGGAGATAGATAAATTTGTATCTCTGCACAATTTCAGTGTGGAGTTCCTGCTGAAAATAGCTAATAAATAGAAGTTATTTCTCTTTGTTAATTTTTTATCTAGAATTTAGACTTTTGTAAGTATGCCAATTATTACGATTCAACCAATGAGTCCAAAGCATATTTCTAGTGTGGTTGAATTGGATCGACTCTGCTTTGGTGGACTCTGGAATTTTCAAGGTTATCAGCGAGAGCTAGAAAGTCCTAACAGCGATTTGCTAATTTTAGTAATTAGCCAAAAGGATGAGGAGATGAAAAGGGCGGTAACTTTAGAATCTTCTAACTCTGAATCACAGCTTACCAATCATCAGTCCATAATTGGTATAGGCTGTTTATGGGCTATTTTAGAGGAAGCACATATTACTATTCTTGGAATTCATCCCCAATACCAAGGTCTGGGTTTAGGCCAATTATTATTATACTCGTTGATGAGGTCAGCTTCGGATAGAGGGCTAGAGAGAGCTACCCTAGAAGTTGCAGTCTCAAATACATCTGCATTGTCCCTTTATCACAAGTTTGGGTTTCAAGATGTAGGCCGTCGTCGAGGATATTATCAGCAAACTGGTGAGGATGCTCTGATTCTCTGGCGTGGTCATCTAAATGACCCAGAATTTGAACAAACTTTGTCACAATGGCATAAACAAGCGATCGCTCGCCTGAATAGTTATGAAGTAAAGTGGGAAAAGTTAGAGTCGGTAATTAGTAATTGATAGCAGGTAATAACTAAATTAAATTTGTGTTATTATTTTGAGACTAATTTATTTAATAAACTATTTTATCTATCGTTTTAAGAAATTGTATGACACTTTAGATAGAATATGCAAAAATTATAAAAATAAATAAAAGCTTGAAAAAATCGCCATATATTGCTTTTTTTGAGAATATTTTGCGGTCTAGCACTACGCATTAAGGAAGGTGTTTGACATTTATAAACCCTGTTTCCTGACGGATTCCACACTGAAAACCCTTTAAAAGTTTACTATTCCCTATTACCTAGCGCGTAGTGCTATAAAATCAAAATCTAACAACCACATTACTAGAAAAGATTTAGAGAGAAAACTTTAGAATTTCTTAAAATAAACAAATATATTAAACTATCTTTAATACAAAAACCTGAGCTATACTTGAGAAACTAAAATTATATTGTTGACGAGGAAAACGTAACCTTTAATACAATTGTTTAATAGTAGATAGGAGAAAATACATAATTTTAAATCCTATCTAGAACCCAACTATACTCAATACTAATATCAAATTCATTTCTAGGTTGCATAGAGTAGTACTTTAATCAAAGTTGACTGTAGCTCGAGACAGACAAGTTAATAAATTTTATAACTCTTTGCAGCCTCACATAAAATTGGTATTTATTGTTTGAGTAGTTTGGTAAAAATAAAGTTATTCACTGAAAACTTAATTACAGACCAGAAATTATTGCTGTAGCAAAATTATTTGACATTTTGATCGAATATGTCAGGTCTGAATAAGCATCAAGTGAGAAACAGTTTTAGTTATAAATGTCGCGCTAGAATAAGCAGAAGGGCAACTATATAAGTAATAGGAATTAATTAATTATGTTTGAACGCTTCACAGAAAAAGCAATCAAAGTGATAATGTTGGCCCAAGAAGAGGCTCGGCGCTTGGGACATAATTTTGTGGGAACGGAACAAATTCTTCTGGGTCTAATTGGAGAAGGCACAGGTGTCGCAGCCAAAGTTCTCAAATCTATGGGTGTTAATCTCAAAGACGCTAGGATTGAAGTAGAAAAAATAATTGGTCGTGGATCTGGATTTGTGGCCGTAGAAATACCATTTACTCCCAGAGCAAAAAGGGTCTTAGAATTATCCTTGGAAGAAGCACGACAATTAGGACATAACTATATTGGCACAGAACACCTACTTCTGGGTTTAATTCGAGAAGGGGAAGGAGTAGCAGCAAGAGTTCTAGAAAACTTAGGCGTAGACCTCTCGAAGGTACGGACTCAAGTAATTCGGATGTTGGGTGAAACCGCAGAAGTCACTGCTGGTGGAGGCGGTGGACGGACTAAAACTCCTACTCTGGATGAGTTTGGTTCTAATCTGACTCAAATGGCATCCGAAGGTAAGTTGGACCCAGTGGTGGGAAGACAAAACGAAATTGAACGGGTGATTCAAATTCTAGGCCGTAGAACTAAGAATAATCCTGTACTGATTGGAGAACCGGGAGTAGGAAAAACAGCGATCGCTGAAGGTCTGGCACAACGCATTGCTAATAATGATATACCAGATATTCTCGAAGAAAAGCGGGTAGTTACCCTGGACATTGGTCTATTGGTGGCTGGCACAAAATACCGAGGTGAGTTTGAGGAACGTCTAAAGAAAATTATGGATGAAATTCGCTCTGCGGGTAATGTCATCCTAGTGATAGATGAGGTTCATACTCTCATTGGAGCAGGTGCAGCAGAAGGGGCAATTGATGCAGCTAATATTTTGAAGCCTGCTTTGGCCAGAGGGGAGCTACAGTGCATAGGGGCAACAACCCTCGATGAGTATCGCAAACACATTGAACGAGATGCAGCACTCGAACGTCGTTTCCAACCAGTAATGGTCGGCGAACCTTCCGTTGATGAAACAATTGAAATTTTATATGGTTTAAGGGAACGTTACGAACAACATCATAAATTAAAAATTTTGGATACAGCTCTAGAAGCTGCTGCTAAATTATCAGACCGCTATATTAGCGATCGCTATTTACCAGATAAAGCTATTGACTTGATCGATGAAGCAGGTTCCCGAGTTCGTTTGATTAATTCTCAACTTCCTCCCGCAGCTAAAGAGTTAGATAAAGAGTTGCGTCAAATTCTTAAAGAAAAGGATGAGGCAGTACGCTCCCAAGATTTTGACAAAGCAGGAGAGTTACGCGACCGCGAAATGGAAATTAAATCCGAAATTCGCTCCCTTGCTCAAAATAAAAAAACAGACTCTACTACTGAAGGTGATTCTCCAGTGGTTACTGAAGAAGATATTGCTCATATTGTTGCAAGTTGGACGGGTGTTCCAGTTAGTAAGCTCACAGAATCTGAGTCTGAGAAATTGCTACACATGGAAGATACTCTGCACCAACGTTTGATTGGTCAGGAAGAAGCTGTCAGAGCAGTATCTCGTGCTATTCGTCGGGCGAGAGTAGGATTGAAAAACCCCAACCGACCAATTGCTAGCTTTATTTTCTCTGGACCTACTGGGGTTGGTAAGACAGAATTAACTAAGGCTTTGGCTACATATTTCTTTGGGTCAGAAGAAGCAATGATTCGGTTGGATATGTCCGAATACATGGAACGTCACACTGTTTCTAAGTTGATCGGTTCTCCTCCTGGTTATGTAGGTTATAACGAAGGTGGTCAGCTAACTGAAGCAGTCCGTCGTCGTCCTTATACTGTAGTGCTATTTGATGAAATCGAAAAAGCTCACCCTGATGTCTTCAATATGCTGTTGCAAATTTTGGAAGACGGACGCTTGACTGATGCTAAGGGTCGCACAGTAGATTTTAAGAATACCTTGATTATTATGACCTCCAATATCGGTTCTAAGGTAATCGAAAAAGGAGGCGGTGGTCTCGGTTTCGAGTTCTCCGATAATGAAGCTGATGCTCAATACAACCGAATTCGCAACTTGGTTAATGAAGAACTCAAACAATATTTCCGCCCAGAATTCCTCAACCGTCTAGATGAGATTATCGTCTTCCGTCAGTTGAATAAGGATGAGGTTAAGGAAATTGCTGTGATTATGTTGAAAGAGGTCTTTAGTCGCTTGACAGAAAAAGGCATCAAGCTAGAAATTACTGAACGCTTCCAAGAGCGGTTAGTTGAGGAAGGTTATAATCCTAGTTATGGAGCGCGTCCTCTACGTCGGGCAATCATGCGTTTGCTTGAAGATGTTTTGGCTGAAGAAATTCTTGCTGGTACTGTTCGCGAGGGCGATACTGCTGTCGTCGATGTTGGAGAGGATGGTCAGATTAAGGTTACTCAGGCTGAAAAACGAGAGTTGTTGCCTCAAGGAGTTGAGTAGGATTTAGTTTCTTTAGGAAACGAAAGTGAGTATTTAATTGCAAAGTGGCAGGGAGTTTAAACTTTCTGCCATTTTTAAGGTTTTAGCAGATAGCTTAACAACCTTCAACAAATCATATATTGAGTTGATACACTCTATCATATTGAGTAGGCAATGATTTATCCCACATTCCGCACGTCAACTTGTAACATTAAAAGTAGTATACAATTTCTATTATTGGTAAATATTTGTACTGTATAAATTATATCGAATCCGTTTAATTCGGTATAAAAAAATATTCCATCTTCATCCAGAGCGGAAAGAATTCTGAGTTATTTTCCCTTCTGTTTGCGGAGCATTCCGTAGGAAATTCTGAATTCTGGATTCTGACTCCTAATTTTTTATACTACGTTTTGTCGTGCGGAATGTAGGTTGAAAATTTCTCCTACTCCCTACTCCCCACTCCCTATTTTCTCAAAGTATTAAAAAATTACTTTTCCCTTTTGAATAAATACATTGACTCGTACAAGTTTCATCAATTCTAACTGCTACAAGTCCGGGAATTTTATCTTCTAATTGTTCGTAAATCCATTTAGCGATCGCTTCACTGGTAGGATTAACTAAGCCTGTAGTTTCGTTTAAGTGATAGTGGTCTAAATAATCATCAAGTAGGGGTTTTAGATATTTTTTAATATCCCCATAATCCATAACCATACCCTGCTTTGCACCAGAATTTACTAATGTATTACCATAAACATAAATAATACCACGCCAAGAATGACCATGTAATCTTGCACATTTCCCATCATGATTAGGTAGTTGATGGGAAGCTTCAAATCTAAATTCTTTACCTATTATCCAAGTTTCTGAATTTGATGTCATTGTAATTTTATGTTTAAATAATCAATAATATAAATTTTCAGAAATCTGGATAAAAAAATTATAACTACAAATTCCAACCCCCAGAAACTTCCAAAACTTGCCCTGTAATATAATTAGAATTAGGGTTAATAAAAAACCAAACAGCATGGTTAACTTCTTTCAACTTTGCTGGACGTTTAGCTGGTAATTTAGGAATCATTTCTTCTATATCCCAAGAATTTTCTGCGACTCCAGGAGATACTACATTAACAGTAATCTTATCTTTAATTAACTCGACAGCTAACGATTTAGTATAGATGATAATACCAGTTTTGGCAATTATATAAGCTGCATTAGTCCGGCGTGCTGCTATATTTTGGGCACTGGCACAAGCAAAATTAACTATACGTGCCTCATTTGCTGCTTTGAGATAGGGAAGTGCTGCTTTAGTAATATAAAAAGTGGCATTGAGGTTAGAATTAATAACTTCCTGCCACTCTTTTATAGATGTTTTACTAATGGATTTTCTCAGGTAGTTACCCACATTATTAACTACTACTGATAAACCACCCAATTGTGCTGCTGCATTTTCTACTAGAGACTGAGCTTGTTCGGGTTTGGTAATATCTGCTTGTTTGGCGATCGCTTTTACTCCGTAAGTAGTTGCTTCTTGAGCTGCTTGGTTGGCTGCTTCTACGCTTTTGTTATAGTGAAAAGCTACATCAAATCCTTTACTTGCTAAGTCGAGAGCGATCGCTCTGCCTATTCCTACTGCTGAACCTGTTACAAGTGCTTTTTTTAGCATTGTCTTTAAGCTAAATTTAGGAGCCATTTCATTAATGGATAATTGATAATTACCTCGGGTTTTAACCGTTACAGAATTGAATATAAGGTAATATTATTTCTTCTGTTGGTCGATTGATATGGAGTTAGAGAAGCGGCTCTGCAAGAGCGGGATATCTCGCCATCTCACCCAACGGGGAAGCTCTGAAGAGAGAACTACGTTCCGCTGTCGCGTTTCGCGTCAGCGTTGCGAAGCAAACGACCGCTGTCTTGGTCTCATGGATATGGCGAGGGGACCTTGCCATCCCACCCTCCGGGAAGCTGCGCTTTATATGTTGCGTAGCAAAACGACCGCTTTTTTTCCCTTAAATAGGGGAGGCTTTAAACCAGAATTATTTAATTATTAATTATTCGGTAAAAATTAAGTTGCACAAATTTTATCTGAGATAAATTTTGACATCCTCTGTGCCGTAAAACGGATGGACATTCCTAACCGAGTCTTAGTGAGAGTGATTAAAAAATTTTGGGTTGCCGGTCTGGTAATGCTCTTCAATACTTATGAACAGCAAAACTATAGTTTTTTCATAGATATGTAAAAGCATTACCATTTAGCAACTACAAAAATTGGGATTCTTACAATAGAGTGAGCTAAATTTTAATATCTAAGCTTTTATAATAAACTAATACACTCCAAAACAGCTTTCATTTTAGCCACTTCATGAGTTCTCAGCATATCGGTTTTTCCTAAAACTGCAAAAACTCCCGTAAAAACTTGAGCACTTCTAATTTATTCTCCAAAAACTTCTAAGGCCGTAGGTATCTGATGAAAAACAGGAAACCCTAATTTTCTGAGTCTAAAAGAGCTTAAAATACTTCTAACTTGATATCCAAGCCGATTTGATACATACTTATATTTGTAGTAAAAATTTGTGTATCCCAGACCTATAGCTGGATCTATAAAAATTTTCTTTACTCCTAGTTTAGTTGCTATTTCTATCTCTTTACCAAATATAGTCATAAACTAAATCTATTGGATCTTTTGCTGACTCAAAATCAAATAGTCCTACTTCTCTAGCGTGTTTTCCTTGAACATAACAAATAATAATTGCTGCATCGAAATCAGCTAAAACTCGATACATTTCTTCGCTATTTTCACTGCCTGTATAGTTGATGATATTTCGCCAGCTTTTAAGCATTCTTTAGCTACATTAGGGTAATAAGTTTCAATTGAAGTCAAAACACCTTCTTGACTAAAAACTTCAAGAGTAGGCAAAATTTGACTTATTTGTTGAAGCTCATTAGTCCTCTGTGCGCTTTGTGCAGTAGACTCAGTTCCAATATCTATGATGTCAGCACCTTGAGCGGTTAAAACCTTGCCACGACAAATGGCTTGTTCGGTATTGTAACATATAGAATGCTTCCACCAGGTATCAGTTGAAAGATTAATTATACCCATAATGCCTGTCTGAGAATTAAAGTTAAATTTTTTATTACCAATGGTAAACTCTTCTATTTGGGTATCATAGTCATCTTTATATTTGTCGTATATTTCGTGAATTTCTGTGAGAGTAAACATTTTGCAACTCCTCATAATCAAGAATAATAATTTTCAGTTTGTTGAAATTCCCAGTCTTTTTCAAATATAAGAACAGAGAATATCAAATCTTAATGGGTTTTAGCTTAATCAGGGAAATTGGTAAGTATTCCTACAACCTCCAACCTCCCGCTACTTCCAAAACTTGCCCCGTAATGTATTCAGATTCTGGACTTATAAAAAAATAAACTGCATCGCTAACTTCTTTTAAGGTTGCAGGTCGTTTAGTTAGTAACAGTGGGATTGTTTCTTCTAAACCAATGGAATTTTCTGCTACTCCTGGAGCAATGACATTGGCAGTAATTTTGTCCTTAATTAACTCCTTAGCCAATGACTTAGTATAGATGATTACACCAGCCTTAGCAATTTTATAGGCTGTCTGTTCCTCACTTGCTACAATATTTTGGGCACTAGCAAAGGCAAAGTTAACGATACGTCCCCAACCCGCTGCTTTGAAGTGAGGAATAGTTGCTTGAGTCACATAGAAAGTAGAATTGAGATTGGAATCAAGCATTTGATGCCATTCTTCTATAGATATTTGACTAATCTTTTTTTCTAAATAGTTTCCTACATTATTGACTACTACCGATAAACCTCCTAGTTTTTCTACTGCATTTTCTACTAGGGATTTAGCCATTTCGGGTTTAGTAACATCTGCTTGTAGAGCAATAGATTTTACTCCATAAGTAGCTGCTTCTTGACTTGCTTGGTTTGCTGCCTCTGCACTGCGGTTATAATGAAATGCTATATCAAATCCTTTGCTAGCTAAGTCGAGAGCGATCGCTCTACCTATTCCAACTGCGGAACCTGTTACGAGTGCTTTTTTAATCATTAATAGAATTGCTATTTTAACTTGCCAGCTTAAAGTTTAGATACTCCAGAACATTCTACCTCTTCTAGAAGTTTAGCGATCGCTTGTCCCGAAACTGGGTCAATCCAATTATGAGCTATTTCTGCTAGAGGTACAAGAACAAAAGCTCTTTCTCTCATCCTAGGATGGGGTATTTGTAGGTTTGGAGTATCTAATATTAAATCATCATATAAGATTAAGTCTAAATCTAGAGTTCTAGGTCCCCAATGTTCTAAACGTACTCGCTTAAATTGTTTTTCTATATCCAAAAGAATTTCTAACAGTTTTTGAGGAGTTAATTCTACTTTTAATAATGCACAACCATTCAGATAATCTGGTTGTTCTGGACCGATAGGTTTAGTTCTATACCAGCTAGAATAACTATTTAGGGTAATACCTGGAGTTTTTGATAAAGTTTGGATTGCATTTTCTAGAATAGCCAAAGAATCACCAAGATTACTACCAAGAGCAACAGCTACATTATTCTCTTGTTTTTTTGATTGGTTGAAGTGAGTTTGATTAGACATTACTGGGAAATTTTTGACCTAATTTTTTGCTTAATTAAATTTAGAAAGACCAACAGAAAAATTGAATAGTTTCTCATCAACTAAATTGTGCTTAATGGCATCATGCTTATGAGAATTTTTTTCTAGCTTACTATTTATATTATATTCCTTATATTCTGACTTTTAATGAATAAAAAAATCCCAGAAATTATTACATATCTAAGAACTCCCGAGGCCATTCGAGAAAGGTGCGATCGCATATTTAATCTTGCTTGTCAAGACCAACTCAATAATTTTCGAGTCGATTTAACTCAACTAGATAAATGTGCTGACTATGTTATTAGTGTAACCCTGGAGCAGTATCCCACATTAGATATACCCTTCCATAGTCGTTGGCAACATTTCCAAGTAGGAGATGTGCCTCGTCTAGCTGAACTTGACCAAATGTTGGCAGGACTCACACCACTAGAAAAGGCCAAAGTAAAATTTGATTTAGCCATTATTAGTGTACTGCTAGATGCGGGTGCGGGTGCAAACTGGCAATACACTGAACCTGAAACTAGCTTAATATTTAGTCGTTCAGAAGGTTTAGCAGTTTGCAGTTTCCGACTATTTTGCCAAGGTTTTTTTTCTAGTAATCCTGATTTTCCCTGGCAAGCAGATACTAGAGGACTTTACCAAATTAATGTCCAGACTTTAGCCCAAGGATTCCAAGTTAGTCCAGAAAATACCTTGGTGGGTCTTGAAGGTCGTCTGGAATTGCTGCAACGCTTGGGACAAGTTTTAGATCGAGATTCTCAGTTATTTGGCATTGATAGTCCACGTCCAGGAAATATGGTTGATTATTTGTGGCAAAATCAGGTCAATAAAGAAGTAATTAAAGCTACTTCAGTATTTAATACTATATTGGAGGGGTTGGGTGATATTTGGCCAGGGCGTAATACTATTTCAGGGATTAATCTAGGAGATATTTGGCCTCATTATCTACTCAAAAGCGACCGCTTGGGGGATGAATATATACCTTTTCATAAATTATCTCAATGGTTAACATATTCATTGCTTGAACCATTACAAGAATTGGGTTTAAATATAATTGGACTAGATGATTTAACTGGATTAGCAGAATATCGTAATGGTGGCTTATTTATAGATATGGAACTAATAAAAATCAAAAATCCTTTGATTCTACAACAGCAGCATTTACCAGGCTCAGAAATTATTGTAGAGTGGAGAGCGCTAACTATTAGTCTTTTAGACAAAGTTGCTCAAGTAATTCAAGAAAAACTTAACTTAAATACCTCAGAATTACCACTTGTAAAACTTTTACAAGGGGGCACATGGGCAGCAGGGCGAAAAATAGCAAAAGAATTAAGAAAAGATGGTGCGCCTCCGATTAAAATAAAAAGTGATGGAACAGTTTTTTAATTAGTAATTATGGACTCAATCTCAATTACTGGAATTCGCTGCTACGGATACATAGGCTTTTTTCCAGAAGAAAAAGTATTGGGACAATGGTTTGAAGTAGATTTAACTCTAGGGTTAGATTTGAATGCTGCAAGTCAAAGTGATGCTTTAGAAGATACCGTAGATTACGGCAGCATAGTTAATACTGTCCAAGAGCTTGTAAAAAATTCTAAGTTTGCTTTGTTAGAAAAAGTAGCTGATGCAATCGCTACGACTATTTTGCAAGAATCATTAGTACAAAATGTCAAGGTTAGTTTAACTAAATTAGCAGCTCCGATACCAGATTTTAGTGGCAAAGTTACTATTGAAATTACTAGAGGAAAGGAAGCATTAGTATATAACTAATTTAGTTAATAAATTTGTAAGTATTCAGCTCTTAGATTTTTAATAAATGAAGCAAGCATTTGTTGAACTTCTATTACATTTTTAATCAGAGAATGAACCACAATAACGATTAGCTTGAGTTCAATTCATACAATTCTATGGCGGGAAATATAGATGTTTCTCAATAGCTAATAACGCAGTTCCTCTGTAAGAGGCTAGCTGACGGCTGAATGCTGTTTACGCAGCAGTCCGCAGGAAATACTTACATAAATTTGATATTTTTAGACTATTTTTCAATGTAGTGAAGTACATATTTTATTTTGATTTTTACAGAATTAAATCAAGTCAAAAAAATGTACTTCGCTACTATCTTCGATCGCCTGGTTTTATATGAGGTACAAATTTATAAGTTCTAGAGAACAAAAAACATAAAATTAAAAACAAGCTTACCAATTGAAGAAGGTAGCGGGAGCTGAAGTTTAGTAATCAACATGAGTGAAAACCGTGTTGAACTATTAATTTAGACAGCGATCGCTCTAGATTATAAAATGACAAAAACTACTATCATTAATCATCCATTAGTTCAGCATAAATTGACACTATTGCGTCAATTGGAAACTACCACAGCTCAATTTCGTCAACTTCTCAAAGAAATAGGAATGCTATTAGCTTATGAAGTAACTCGCTATTTACCAATAAAATATCAACAAATTCAGACACCAATGAAATTGATGGAAGCACCCATGTTAGCTTCTGAAAAAAAAATGGTAATTGTTTCCATTATGCGAGCAGGTCAAGGACTTCTTGATGGGATTTTAGAGCTAATACCTACAGCAAGAGTGGGACATATTGGTTTGTATCGCGACCCTAGTACTTTAGTTGCTGTAGAATATTATTTCAAAGTCCCCCATGATATTGAGCAGCGAGATGTGTTAATAGTTGACCCAATGTTGGCAACTGGAAATTCAGCAGTAGCAGCAGTCGATCGGATTAAAGAATTTAACCCAGAATCAATTCGGTTTCTGTGTTTATTAGCAGCACCAGAGGGAATTGAAAATTTCCATAAATATCACCCAGATATACCCTTATACAGTGCTGCTATTGATGAAAAATTAGACGCACATGGTTATATTATTCCAGGATTAGGAGATGCAGGCGATCGCTTGTATGGAACAAGATAATATCAAATCTGGGGTAATTTAGATATAAAAAAATCTTCAATCATCATAACTACTAAATCTTTGTGATTTTCTCTACTCCTGACTCCTCAAGACTTAACGATTCTATAAGTATTTAACCGGGTTTGATATCAAACATAACTGCTATATGACAAATAATATTTCTTCTAAACAAAAATTTTTCGATCTTTGGGCACCTAATTATGATTGGTTGTTTCCATCTGTAGTTTATCAAGCAATACATCAAAGATTACTGGAATATGTAAATCTACCAAGTCCAGCAAATGTACTAGATTTAGGTTGTGGTACTGGAAAACTTCTCCATCGTCTTGCTGTTAAATTTCCAAATCTTCAAGGTACTGGCTTAGATTTATCTCCCGAAATGGTTAATCAAGCTAATAGTAGTAATCGTCATCAAGAAAGCATAACATTTTTAATAGGAAATGCTGAAGATATGACTTTTGCTAATGAACAATTTGATGCCGTTTTTAATACAATTAGTTTTTTACATTATCCTTATCCTCAACAAGTATTTAATGAGGTGAGTCGAGTTTTACGCCCAGGAGGATTTTTCTATTTAGTTGATTCCTATTTTAAGTGGCAAGATGAACTTCAATCTTTGAGTATTTCTCCTGGTGGAATTAAGCTTTATAGTCCAACAGTTCGCGAACAATTCGGTAAAGAAGTTGGATTAAATTTACAAGCAAATCACTATTTATTAGGAGCAGTATTACTAACTATTTTTACTAAATAACTAGGCTTTGCTGAAAAAGTATTTTTGCTCTTCGTAGTAGTCAGTAGTCAGGAGAAATGGGAATTATAGAAGAGATAGTAGGAAAAACTGTCCCAATATTTTTCTGCCATAATCGTCCCAAAATACTAGCTTTATGCAGCTCTTGCCACCAAAAAACTAACACTTTTTGAGACAAAAAAATACTACAAGCTCTACTATATTTTTTACTCCCCTGTGAATGGTTTTGAGGTAGCTTTCATTCTTTTTATGATTAGTAAAGCTCCCTATTTTATCAATTCATTAGGCATCTCCAATAATAAACTATAAAATTAATTATCGCACATAAATTATCAATTCTTTCCCTCTACTTCCTACTTCCTCTTTTCTGGAGATGTCTATTTCATTGTCCTTGGCAGTTATAATCATTCCCTACTCCATCATATTGAGTGGATACTGATTTATTGTAATCTGTTTGCTATTGCTATAGCAATTCTAAATAGGTTGCGACAAATCAAAAAGTAGAGAAAAAAACTGAAACTCTTACCTATTCCCAGTTAAGTGTTCCCTCACAGGAGTCAGCATTCCGCAAGGGAGCTAACGGCGACGCGGGGTCTGACAGCTATTCCCTAAAAAGCAGTAAGATTTTTGACATGAATAAAATAGGATTCCTATGTATTTTGTGACAATTAAGCATCTTAAAAAGTAATGTCAATATTATTTATCTGCCAAAAACTTAAGTGTTGATTTTTCCCTGCCACTACTAAAGCAGCAATATAATTAGATTCAGGAATAAATTGATATAAATACCAACGGGAAGCTGCTTGAAAATCTCCATTAATACTCATAAATTGTATTGGTTGTTCGGGTTTTAAACAAACTTCGACTTTTTCCAATCCTCCTGCTAACCCATCTCCAGTAGCTTTTAAATAGGCTTCTTTACAAGTCCATATTTTGAAGAAAATTTCTTGTTGTTGTTGAGGAGGAAGCTGACTAATAAGATTGTATTCTTGGGCAGTAAAGAAACGTTTTGCCAAACCTTCAGCATCATTCATTGGGCGAATATATTCTAAGTCAATACCAACTGAATTAACTGTGGTAATAGCATATAAAGCTAAATCTTGAGAGTGAGATAAATTAAATAATATAGAGGTATCTAGTAAATAGGGTTTGCCTCGTTCACTATAAGTAAATTGTAAATTTTTAGGTTCAATATTTAAGTAACGACCAAGAATTTTTCTGAGTGTTCCTCTGGCAATAATAAAACGATTTTTATCTCGCTCAAAATGAAATTTATTGGCTCTATCTATTTCGTCTGAGGATAATATTTTTGATAATTTATCAATGGCAGATGGAAGTAATTTTAGATTTGTACTCCAAATATGAACATGATTTGGTGATAATTCTAATTTTTTATCTAGGGGTAGAGGTGAAAAAAACATTGATTAAATATTTATCAGATATTTGACTGGAAATATGAAAAGTTTATAGAAGATTTTTATGGATTGCAAAAATATTTTACAGCAGTTTTGGAGTTGATGAGGTACAAAATTTTAGGACTTTAGGGAGTAGGGAAAAACTGTACCTCACGCTTCCTAAAAAGTACTTTCAATAATGGATAATGGATAATGGATAATGGATAATGGATAATTAATAGTTACCTCTCCCTTTTAGGGAGAGGATTGAATAAAAGGAAAATATTTTCTTGTTTCTCCTTTAAAGAAGAGGCTTTAAACCTTAATTATTCGGTAAGACGATGAGTATATAGCAATTCTATTTTAGTTCCTCTTATTTATGAAAAGAGGTAATTCTAAATTCTAAATTCTTAATTCTAAATTCTTGAAATCATGTTTTGGAGACTTATTCCTTTACTAACAACAACCGGAAAGTTACAAATGGCAATAGATGAATGGTTGCTATACCAACATCTCCAAGGAAATATTCCACCAACTCTCCGCTTTTATACCTGGCAACCTGTAGCCATTTCTTTAGGTTATCATCAACGACGTTATCCTGAATATTGGCAAAACCTAACTTGGCAAGGCCAACCGATAGATATTGTCCGTCGTCCTACTGGTGGGAGAGCGGTTTTGCATCAGGGAGATTTAACTTATAGTGTAATAACTTCTGGTTTTCCTGGCAGTCGCATTGAGTCTTATCAGGCTATTTGTGAATTTTTAATACTGGGGTGGCGATCGCTTGGTGTTGACTTAGTTTATGGTAGTGCAGGAAGAGGTTATATACACAACCCTAACTGTTTTGGCACTTCTACTGGTGCAGATTTAATATTACCCAATGGTGGAAAATTAATCGGTAGTGCCCAATTGAGAAGAGATAAGGGAATATTACAACATGGTTCTATGATTTTAACACCTGATGTTGAACTTTTTAGTGATGTTTTTAACTCTCAACCTTCTCCACAAGTTTCTGATATTTTTACATCTTTTTTATCTCCTACGGATAGGAGAGAAGTTATGATTAATCAGATTATTGAAGCATTAGTTATAGCTGCTATGGAATGTTTTAAAATTCAGCTAATTACAGAGCCTTTATCTGAGAAAGAATGGATAGAAATTAAGAGTTTTTCTGATAGTAGTTGATGCTAATTTTGTTGATTTTTTGTAAGCACTCAGCATTCAGCAGTCATCTAGCCTCTTACAGAGGAACTGCGGACTTCAGCTATGAATTATTAAGTCACTATCACACCAGAGGAGGAATTACTCTCTAAAGAGAATTAAAACTTATGTTTGCGTAGCATTCCGCAGGAAATAAAAAATCTCTGAGTTAACTTTTGACTCTGTAATTCCCATTTGTTCTACCTCCTAACTACTCCCTACTCCCTACTCCCTACTATATTAATTATTTGCTTTCTGTAATATATTCCAATCTGTTCTCATTAGAAAATCCCAATCTCGTAGTGCTTCTCGTGACCATAACCAGTTTTGTCTAAGTTGGGGAATATGATATTCTAGTGCTGCTTCTTTCATTACTTTTGTCCGGTATTGTAAAGCTCTTAACCAGCGTTCTCTTTGCTCATTTCCTTGATGAGTTTGAGCAGATTTCATCATTACTAACCCAATACCTGCATAGGCATTAATAGCATCTTTTTGTTCAACTTCTGGAGTTGGCAAAGCTTCGGCTGAAATGTTACGCAGTACTTGTGTTTCTGGTACAATTTCTCCTGATAATTTTAATACTTTTAACCAAGCATCATAAGCTTTTTTCAGGTCTCCTTTGGTATAGTAAGCAAAACCTATAGCATTCTGATATGGAATAGAATCAGGAAGTTTGGCGACTGCTTTTTCCCAATAAGATAGAGCTTCATCTACAGTATAATTTCTATTTCCATATTGCGCCCATTCCCAAACTAATCGACCTTGTAAAAAAAGTATATCTGGGTCGATATCTTGTTCATTGTTACTTGCTTTTAACAGAATATTAAGTGCTTCTTTTGCCTCTCTAAAAGCACCTCTATTTAATAAAGATTCTACAGCTTTTTTTCCGGCTTGAATATCATTTTTACTAAATTGCTCAATTGCTAGTTGTTTCTCTGCTTCTATAGTATTCGCACTATAACTAATTGGTTGCTCTTTATTGTATCTTGCAAGATTAATTGGATCGGGGGTTATAGATATAGTCTTTGAAGAAAATATTGGTCGATTTTGAAATAACCAAACACCACTTAGAGTTAATAAAACAGCAATTAGATGTGTGACTATTCTACCGGGAACTGAGTTAAAAAAAATAATAGTGTTTTCAGATTTTTGTGTCATTTTAATATCTTTTATAATTATCAACTTTTGATTGCAGGAGTTAAAAGAGAGTGGAAAATAAAAATCATCTAACTCTTTTGTCTGCTTAATACTCTACTTTCTTGAGAATATAGCGCTGTGCGCAGGCAACAGGCAACAG
>NZ_CEZPJD010000083.1:0-16852 GCF_983059655.1 Okeania sp. | reverse complement strand
GAAGAGGAAAGAAGGAAGAAGGAAGAAGGAAGAAAGAAGAAGGAAGAAAGAAGAAAGAAGAAGGAAGAAAGAAAGAAGAAAGAAGAAAGAAAGAAGAAAGAAGAAGGAAGAAGAAATAAGGAAAAATATTACGTTACTTACTTATTCTTATATCAAATCCGGTTAATTGTATATAGAGTCCGGTTATATAATATCTGTTTATAATTTTATAATTACTTCAATACTAGATATCTCCGCAAAAGAGGCAGTAGGGACGTTGCATATAACTTTACAAATTACAGGAACTGTCCAATAGCTAAAAGTCTTATATTATTCCAACGGAGATGCTGTGCAAAAGGCAATTTATTCCCCTCCTGGGAGGGGTTAGGGGTGGGTTACCTATTGCCTGTTGCCCGTTGCCTGTTGCCTGCGCGTAGCGCTATACTATTCAAACTTCACAAAAATTTCTACAGTTTCATTTGGAGTTAAACCTGTATATTGAGCGCGGATAGTAGTATTTGATTTAACAGTAATAAAATTTGTAATACTCCCCAAAGAAAGTAGATCCCCTTTTTTTAATTGTTTACCTTCTGCTTGTAAAGAATTTTTAATCCAGAGAACAACATTCAGCGGATTACCTAATAAAGAACTGCTATTTCCTGATACTAATACTTTACCAGTTTCATCTAAAATTTCTATACTTACATTCTTTAAACGACTTTCCCATTCATCAGTATCAGCTAAAGGAATAGGATTACCTAAAATTCCTGCTCTTGCCCCAACATTAATAGCTAAAAGAGCAGGTGCATCTAACTTTAAATCTTGACTATAAACTAAATCTGCTAATTCAATAAATGGTATAACTGCATCAAGATATTTCAAAGTTTCTCTAGGAGTTTTAGCATTATTAATTTCTGCACTTCCAACTCTAACAATTAAATCACCTTCGCTTATAGGACGACTGCCAAATTTAGCTGGAATTACAGCACCACTTTCAAGCAACATTTTTTCGAGTAAAGCACCTCGCAAAGGCTGAGAAACATTAAAACGTTGTTGAGCATTTGGATTAGTTAATCCTGCTTTGTAGCCAACTATTTCACCTAAATTTTTACTAATTTCTGCTATAAATTGCTTTTGAATTTGTTTTGCTTGAGGAATAGTTAGGGTTGTTGTAGTGTCAACAGGAGTTTTTGTCAGATAATTTTCTACAAGATTTTTGAATAACTGAGAATCACTATTTTGAGTAACTATAGATGTGGAATTGTTATCTGATGCTTCTGTTTTCGATGATATTTTTGATGTTTCAAAAGTACAGGCTGAAAGTAAAGATATTAAGAGTAAAATAAGATATTTAGATATATACATAATTTTTAGTTTTTAATAAAGTTTTGTTAGTCTTTACTTCCATTTAGAACAATCAGGAAGCTTTTTAGGATCTGAATCTTTATCTTGTTCAATTTCCTTTATTCTCTGTTGGTTAGCTTGCCTATCTATAGGAATCCATTTGTATTCAACTCTTGTAGAATCTACAATGTATTCTTCTCTTGTACTGCTTACATAAGTTGCTTCTTTCCAATTACAGGTTAATTTTATTTGTTTATTACTGAGTTTTGCATCCAAAAGGTAAGCCTCACTGAGGTTAGTTGAAGAGAGATTAGCGTCAGTGAGTGTAGCTTCACTGAGGTCAGCTCCACGGAGATTAGCTTTACTGATGTTAGCTCCAAGGAGTATAGCTTCACTGAGGTTAGCTTCACTGAGGTTAGCTTCATTGAAGTTAGCTACTTTGAGGTAAGCTTCATTGAGGTAAGCTCTACTGAGGTTAGCTTTACTGAGTTTAGCTCCACTGAGGTTAGTTTCATTAAGTTCTAGACCAGATAAGGAAAATCCATCTTTGTGTAATCGTTCTACTGCAGTTTTAACAACCCCAGACTGATCGCCTTTACCATCATTAATAATACTCCAGGTAGAAAAAAGTTTGTCCTCTTTTCGTTCATTACGCCCCGTGAACCAGCCCACTAAACTAACAATAATAGCAATATTGGTAAGCAAACTAACAACATTTAAAATTGCCAAATTTACTAAAAAATAGTCTATATCTTCTATAAACTTCTCAAAACCAGTTGTTTGCCACCAATCTGAAAAACGTCTGATTAATCTGGTTTGTTTTTCAGGAGTTTCTTTGTTAGGAGATTGAATATCTTTAGCAGAAGAAAAATCTTGTTGTTTCCGATTTTCTCTTCTGTCATTTTCAAGATTTATTTTTTCCGATAAAACTACATTTTCGTACAATAAAGAAGTAGTAATTTCAAAATTAATGCTTTCTAATTCAACAGAAAAACCCTGTTGACTATCAGCTATTTCCTCAATAGAATAAGTAGTAATTTCCCATTTATTTTTTTCATTAATTTGATAGTATTCAATACATATCTTTTCTGAGTCAATAAGAACATATTCTTTGAGACTTTCTATCTGACGATAATGTTGGAATTTTTGAGCGCGGTCGAAATTTTCTGTACTTGATGATAAAACTTCTACAATTAAACAGGGATAATAGATAATATTTCTAGATTTTGTGTCTTGTGGATCGCAACTTACAACTACATCGGGGTAGAAAAAGGAACTATTGCTGGAAACGGCGACTTTAGTATCTGCAATTTGCACTCTACAACCTTTTCCTTGCAGGTGACTTTTTAAAGCAGACGCTAAGTTGAGAGCAATGTCATTATGAGAAAGAGTTTCTCTAGTCATCCCGTAGACTTTGGCATTGATATATTCATATTTTACGGGTTGCTCTTCTTCCCATGCTAGATATTCTTCTGGAGTCATCTTTTCAGTTATCAGTTATCAGTTATCAAGGAGAGATCAAGGAAAATTAATTGTTTTCCCTTAATTTAGCAGGTCGGGACGTTGGATGCAACGTCCCTACGGATTATCGGAAAATGATGTACAAGGTAAATAGTGAAAACCTTGTAGTGCTGGCATCTTGCCAGCTATATGTGTACCTTATTACATCGCTTCCCGCTGTAATTCTATTTTCACAACCGACAAGACTTACGTTCACGGGTTTCTTCCACATTTTGCCAACCATAAGAAAAATGACTAATAGAATTAATCTGAGGAGTTGCTCTTCTAATAGCTTGCATTTGAACTTCTAAGGAAGGGCGACCAGTAAAAGGTTGTCCCCAAAGTCCAGCGATCGCCGGAATAACTGCTACCCCATTTGGTGCCATACTTACAACTCTTTCTACTTGAGAAACAATACAACTGGGGTCGCGATCGCCACAAGTTCCATAAGACATGGGATGCCATTCCATTGAAGCTGGAAATTGATCCCAAGGTTGCAGTCGAGAGTCAAACCCATTTTCGCGTACTCTTTTGTTACCACCAGGAAAAAATACAGCACCAGTAGAAAGACCTTTTTGTTTCACTGGTTGAGTCGCCACCTTGAGAAAGTCAAGTATTCCTTGAGCTGCATGGGCAACACTCAATTCCCAAACTTGTCGTCCCGAACCTCCTTTTGGTAGTCTACTAGTAGCAGATGCAGTATTAGCAGGAGAAAAGAAATTTTGCCACTTAGGAGTTTGCCTGTAAGAAACCGCAGAAATATCTCCAGAAGTAACATATCCTTTGTCTAAAAATCTTCTGAGTAATTCCTTTCCTGCTTCATTTTCAGCACGTTGCAATAGAACTTTCTTAGAAGCTTCACCATAAACCCATAAATCTTTTACTTCATCCGCCACAGAGTCTGGCCCAACTCCACGCAAATAACGAACGTAGTCGAATAAAACACCTTGAGGTTGACGTTTGAGTACCTCATTAACCATAACTGCATAATCTTGACGTGCTTCTGGGCTGTAAGGATCAATGAAAGTATGAAAGGCATGACTTGCACCTAACTGGTCGTGCAAACTTGTATTGTCTGGAATCACATCAAGGGTTGTTTGACCTTTGCCATTGCGAGCTAAAGCTTGTTGGCGGTTAGGTAGTTGAGAGTAAGTGTAGCCAAAGTTGATGGTAAATACCCAGGCATAAGCTCGCAAACTGCGATCGCCTGCTTTTTTGAGACTTTCAGCTAATAGATCGACATTTTCATAACCAGGCACGCGCAGTACAGACGGCCAAACTGTGGGATTATTTGCTGCGGGAAGAAGTACTTGTCCATCATAAAAAGCTTCTATGTAAACTTGATTGTAGCCTTTATTAACTACATGGTCGAGTATTCTGTCGATTTCTCCTGGTCTAGCATCACAAGGATATAGTCGCAACCATATACCTTGAGTTCTTGGCCAGTTTCTCAGGCGACAGTTGTTTACTTCTCTACCATGTTGAATCAAGATATCTTGATATTGTTTTTCTGCTTCTTTGTTTCCGGCCAAGACTGCTTGACGCAAGTTTTCTTTTGTAGCGATCGCTTCTGGTGACAACCTACAATAAGCATCTGTTTGTGCTTGAGCTGGTTGCTGATACCAAAATAATTGATTTGCTATTAGGCAAAATAAAGTACCTAGTATACTGTTATATAAGGTTTTTTTTGCTTTAATTTTTTTCTGTGAAGTATAAGTTTTGTTCATAAAAATAATTAAATTTATTTCCTCATATAAATAAACACAATAACACCTAATTGTTGATTATTTATTCAGTCAATAGCTAGTCTTTCAGTATAGTTGAAAAATAAATTGTATAGCAGTATGTGCTAGGGAATAGTTGCTCTGGGAATAGCAAGGTTTTTTCCTACGGAAACATTCCACAAACAGGATTGAAAAATGTCTTAACCAATGTCTATTTTGACTCAAATTTATTGCTCTAACTAGAGAATGTACGTAAGCATTCAGCCGTCAGCTATCAGCTATCAGCTATGAGTTTTTAGCTCATTATCAGCTCAAAAGAGGAATTAGTCTCCAAGGAAAATTAAAACTTATAAAAAAAATGTCTTCAGTTAACCTTAGTAATTTATTTATTCTTTCAAAAATTGAATGCTGAATCCTGAATACTTACTAATGTACTGCTATAGTTTAGAGTAATACTAACTCTTAAATTTTCAAATTGACAAAAAAAAATCGGATTATAGTTACCCGAATTTATACACCTAAAAAACTGAGGAGTTGATTATTTTTTTTACCTTCTTTATAGGACTAATTAAAGTATATTGAAAGTAAATTAGGTAAACATAAGAATATTCAATAATGTAGAATTACCTCTTCTTATAAACTAAGAGGATTGGATCGGAGGATTTTTTTCTTTGAGTCAATCCTATCGTAAGCATTCAGCTATTAGCAGTCAGCTATCAGCAATTAGTAATTATTCATTACTTCTGAGGTTTAATAAGGGGACTTTAACAGTAAATTTTATTCTGTCTCAATTTATCAATTATTTTTACCTTCCGCAAAATTAATAGCTGATAGCTGACGGCTGAATGCTTACATTCTATCCATTTTCAAGAATAGGTAATTATTAATTATGAATTATTAAACTCCCCGTTTTAAAGCAAGTTCTACTTGTCTAAATTCTTGATTTAAACGTTTCTTCAATTTTTCAGGCACAGGACGATTTGGATAAGAACTATAATGTCCTGCTAAAGAATTAAGAGCAGTTCTCATAGTGGTAAAAGAAGGTAAAGTCGATACAGAATTATCACGTCTATAGCGAGAAGCATAGTCATTAATTGTTTGACGTGCTATTGCTTGAGCTTCCGCCTTACTTTCTGTATTTTCTGGTAACTCAATAGCTGTTTTTAAGGTATTTATTAAAGCTAATGTGTCTTGTTGATAATTTCCACTTAAAGTTGCGGGATTATTAGAACATCCCATCAAACCTATTACACAAACGAAAACTAAGGCTAGTACACGAGAAATAAAACGTTTCATAGAACTTTGTTTGCTATGGTAGCTAATTTGTTATTGATTATTCCATAGTATAGTCTAGCTCAACTTGAGATATTACTCTACGAAGCCAAAAGCCAGTTTGGTTAAATCTGTACAATTTTTCTTCAAGTCCCGAAACAATGGTCGGAGCATAAAGGCCACAGTCTGAGACCTAACATAAGTTAGTAAATTTTTTCCCTTTAGTTGGGTCTTTCTGAAACTGCTGCTTGTAATATTCAAATCTGGCCATTATCTCCAGGCCGACCCTAGAGACCAACTTTTTCTTCCTCACAACAGTCAAGCAGCACAGATACAGTTTTTTATGGCCAATGATGATCCAGCAGAGCTACAACTTTACTATGTCTTCTGATGACTTTTCCTGGTGAGATATAGGGTTTAAAGGCTATAGGTGAGTGTTAAAATTTGAGATAATTTGTGATGATATAGTCATTTAAGTTTAGACTGAGACGAGAGTTTCTGACTGTGAAAGAGTTTCAGCGAAAAAGTGCTTCATCCTTTTACTCTATAATTCTACACTTAAAGTGAGAATGAAACAGCCCTGTTACTAGCTCTGCTTGAGGATAAGGATTATTATGTGCGTTGGTGTGCAGCCAATGCTTTAGGCAAACTGGGCAAAAAATCTAATAATATAGCATTACGCAAATAGGTTAGGGCAATTATAGACACTCAAACGAGCGTCAGGGATTACTTCTAACTTCTGACTTCTGACTTGCGCGTAGCACTATATCTTCCCCAAAATCATTCAATGGATTCAACAACATGAGGATTTAGAATATGTCGGCAGTGGTATTGATGGGCTTTTGAATTTAGTCGTAGGCGAGGAAAATTTAGATAGTGGGAAACATAAGGAATCAGGAGTTATATCATGCCCGGATAATCAGCGATCAAAAAACCTTCTCCCTTTAAACCTTTCTTTCCCTTTTGCCTTCTTTAAAAAATATGATAACCGAACAATGCCAAACAGAAACTTGAGTTCAATGTTCCATAGAATTCCCATTCGGACAGTATTAATCGTACCATTTATCATACAACTGTTAGCAACTGTTGGACTGGTCGGCTATTTGTCCTATCGCAGTGGTCAACAAGCGGTAAAGAATCTTTCAGAAAGCTTGATGAGTGAAGTATCAGCACGGGTGAATTTATACATTCAACAGAATCTTCAGACGGCAATACAAATTAACAAAATGAATATTGCAGCAGTCCGAAGTCAAGAGCTAGACTTAAAAAATATAGCTGAGATCAAGCTATTTCTCTGGAAACGCGTTAAACAATTTGAAACCGTGAATTCTGTTATCTTAGGTTTACCTGACGGGACTTTCCAAGTGATTCACCGCATGAAAATAAAAGGGTCTCAGCAATATCCAGACGGAACATATATTCAATATGCTTATAACGATCCCAAAAATAGCGAACGTTTGATTGTAACTTGGGTTGATGAGCAAGGCAATCAGGGCGAAGAGGTTTTTTCAATTGACAAATTTCCCGTTCAAGAACGCCCTTGGTATCAAGGTGCCGTCCGCGATCGCACTTTCGGTTGGACAAAACCTTTCCAAATAGGGAAACTTCCCCTTCTAGGAGTTAGTAGTTATGCCCCATTTTTCGATCGGCAAGGTGAGTTACAAGGAATTTTTGCGGTCAATGTGGATTTAACATTCCTACAAGATTTTCTCAAATCTCTGAATATTTGCCAGGGATGCCGCATGGTTCTCATCGATCGGGATGGCTGGATGCTTGCTAGTTCCATGTGAATGGTTAGAAGAACTATATGATGCAGTAAAAGCTTTAGATGACGATAGGATTTTAGAATTAATTGAAAAAATTCCGGTTGAACAATCTATATTAGGGGAAAAATCAACTAATTTGGTCAATGATTTTCAATTTAAAACTATTAGACAATTAATTGAATTATTTAGGTGTTGAGCATCAAGATATGATGAAAAATTATGTACAAAAATGGTATTAGTTGATAATCTTAGATTACATATAATATCATGTCCAGATAATAGCATGATAAAAAAAACTTTCTCCTTTTGCTTATTGCTTCTTCTTTCTTCCCTCTTAACTTCTGACTCCTAAGAAATATATTAGCTATTTGTAGCAAAAACTTATCAATCAGGTAACATAACATGAATAAAACTTGTATTAAACGACTCTTCATTTTGATAATTGTTAGTTTCTGTTTATTGATTTCTGCATCTAGGATTTATGCTCAAGATAATCAGAACTTAAAACATCTCAATAATCCTGTTATTTTAACGGATGAAAATACCAAATATCCTTTAGGATTACATTTAGAAATCTTTGAAGATAAAACTAGAGAATTAACTATTGAAGATGTTGTAAATCAAGAATTTACTCCTAGTAATCAAAAAGTCCCCAACTTAGGTATAAAAACATCAGCAGTTTGGGTTCGTTTTCGAGTCGAAAATCAAGCAAGTTTGACACAAAAATGGATATTAAGTTTAAATGATACTCGTACAGGTACGGTAGATTTTTATTCTTCTCAAGGAGATAAAAAAGGATTTAAGATAATTGAAACGGGCAGATTTTTACCTTTTAGCACTAGAGAATTTAACCATCGTTATTTTATCTTTAGTTTGCCTTTTACTGAAGATAATGAAAAAACTGTTTATCTACGTTTAACTTCAAAAGCAGGTTTAGCTATTTCCTTAAATATTTATTCCTTAGAAACATTTTTCCAGGAAGATCAAAATCAAGTTTTATTTTTAGGAATAGGTTATGGAATTATTTTCATAATGATTGGTTATAACTTGTTTCTATTTATTTCTTTAAAAGATAAAAGTTATCTATATTTTGTATTGTTTAGTACAGGTTATTTATGTTTTAAATTGTGTCGAGAGGGAATAGGTCATCAATTATTTTGGCCTAATTTTCCTAGCTATTTTGAAATTCAATCATTAGGAGTATTATCAATACATTTTTTCTTGATAAAATTCACCCAATCTTTCTTAAGAACTAAAAAATATCTTCCTAAAATGGATAGATTTTTATTTATTCTATCTTTACCAATTTTGATAGCAATTCTTACCATATCAACAAGATGGACTAATTTTATCCAAGCTTTTTACGACATACCTATTCGTATAACAATATTAATAACTGCTTTGATAAGATGGAGACAAGGATATAAACCAACTAAATATTTTCTATTAGCTATGTTTCTTCCTAGTCTGATGTCAATTCTTTTGACGTTTACTGTTTTGGGTTTTATATCCTATAATTTTCCTCTAAATAACTTTTTTTGGGATTTAGTTCAAACTTTACCGATATTATTATTTTCGGTTGCTTTGGCAGATAGAATTAATCTGATTCAAGATGAAAGAGAGAAAGCACAAAATCAAGCCTTGAAAAATTCTGAACTTAATCAAAAATTAATTCAAGAACAAAATATTGTTTTAGAAAAAAAAGTTGTCGAAAGAACAGAACAATTATCCATTGCTAAAGAAAAAGCAGAAGTAGCAAACCAAGCAAAAAGCAGTTTTATCGCTAATATGAGCCATGAATTACGGACTCCTTTAAATGCTATTTTAGGCTTTTCACAAATTATGATGCGTTCTCAAACTTTATCAAGAGAAGAGAAGGAAAATACAACTATTATCAATAAAAGTGGTAACTATTTATTAACGTTGATTAATAATATTTTAGACTTATCTAAAATCGAAGCCGGGAAAATGACCCTCAATGCTAAAACTTTTGACTTTTATTCATTTTTAAACGAACTGGAAGACTTATTACATATAACCGCAGAAAATAAAGGCTTAACATTAATATTTGACCGCCAGGATGATGTACCTCAATATATCTATACTGACGAAACAAAACTGCGGCAAGTCTTAATTAATTTAATCAATAATGGAATTAAATTTACCCAAGAAGGAGGTGTGAGTGTCACAGTTGTGACTCAACAAGAATCCCCTCTTAATTCGTCCTTAGAAAGGGAGGAAAGTCCTGGAAAAAATTCCCCATTAGAAAGGAGGGAAAATAATGAGAAAGCCACAATTATTTTTGAAGTCAGAGATACAGGAGCAGGAATAGCTGAAGATGAAATGCCTAAATTATTTGAAGCATTTACTCAAACAGAAACAGGTAAAAACAGTCAAGAAGGAACAGGATTAGGCTTACCCATTAGTCGTAAATTTGTGCAGTTAATGGGAGGAGATATTACAGTCAAAAGTAAAGTGGGAATAGGTACAACTTTTCGATTTGAAATCCAAGTTGATATCGTCAATCAAGAAGATATAGAAATTCAAGAAAATCCTCGTCATGTCATAGCTTTAAAACCCAATCAACCTCGTTATAAAATATTAATAGTAGATGACCGCCCCACCAATCGTTTATTATTGATCAAATTATTACAACCATTAGGATTTAAATTAAAAGAAGCAGAAAATGGGAAACAAGGCATAGAAATCTGGGATGAATGGCAGCCTAATTTAATTTGGATGGATATGAGAATGCCAGTAATGGATGGTTACGAAGCAACTCAAAGAATCAAAGGAACAACTAAAGGAAATGCTACAGCAATAATTGCCTTAACAGCAAGTGTATTAGAAGAACAAAAAGCAATTATTTTATCAGCAGGATGTGATGATTTTGTTAGAAAACCTTTTCGAGAAGCAATGATTTTTGAAACCATGAAAAAGCATTTAGGAGTGGAATATATTTATGCAGAAGAAAGTCCAGATCAAACTCCCAGTGAATTACCAAGTTTAACAGTAGAAGATTTGGAAAAAATGCCTAGTAAATGGTTAGAAGAATTGTATGATGCAGTAAAAGCTTTAGATGACGATAGGATTTTAGAATTAATTGAACAAATTCCGGTTGAACAATCTATATTAGGGGAAAAATTAACTAATTTGGTGGATGATTTTCAATTTAAGACTATTAGACAATTACTGGAATCATTTGATTATTGAACATAAATATATGATGAAAAACCATGTACAAAAATCGTCTCAAAAATAATAAATATGATCAGCAAAACATCAACAATAGCCGAACTCAACTATCTCGGAAAAATCCCATTCGGATAAGGTGCATCTCATATTTGCAAAAATACTTTTTTCCTATATATTGCCTATTGCCTGTTGCCTGTTGCCTGTTGCCTGTTGCCTTGGGAGAAGACCACTCCTTTCAGACTGAACAGAAAACAGTAGAAAATTTAGCTACCTTAGCAAAGAAACCAACACCAGAGGTACTCCGAGCAAGAGACCCAGGAAAATTTACCAAATTCAAACATATTACCAGTGAAGATGGACTTCCGGGGGATAGAGTTTATAGTGTTGTCCAAGATCGGGATGGGTTTATGTGGTTTGCGATGAATGGTGGACTCATTCGCTATGACGGCAATGGGGTTAAAGTCTTCTACAACGACCCAGACGATCCCCACAGCATAAGTAGCAACCTCCTTAGAAATTTGTTTATAGACCATACCGGAACACTCTGGATTGGAAGCTGGGCTGATGGACTCAATAAATACGATCCTACAACAGAAAGTTTTACCCGCTATCGCCACAATTCAGAAGATCCCCACAGTATTAGCAGTAATTCCATCCGAAGTATAGGTGAAGATAGTGAGAGAAATTTGTGGATCGGCACAGTGCGTGGTGGAGTCAACAAATTCGATCGAGACACAGGTAAGTTTACTCGTTACAAACATGACCCAGCAGATCCCCACAGTCTGATTAATAACGATGTGCTTGAAATTTATACAGATCGCTCAGGTATCCTTTGGCTGGGAACTTACGGTGGTCTTGAACGGTATAACCCGGAAACACAACAATTTACCCATTACAAGCACGATCCAGATAATCCCCAGAGTCTTAGCAACAATATTGTACGGACAATCTATGAAGACAGTCTAGGGAATTTCTGGGTAGGTAGTCAAAGTAATTTTAGTAAATTTGATCGAGAGACCGAACAATTTATTCATTATTACTACAATTCGGGCGATCTGGATGATAAGACTACCGATAGCAAATTGGGAGTTAAAAATAGTTCTGCTATGACAATCTCAGTGGTTGAAGATAATGAAGGTTTTTTGTGGTTTTCGACTTGGGATGATGGAGTTTACCGCTTCGATCCTGTAACAGAAACTTTTACCCACTACAAACATAACTCTGGAGATCCCTATAGCCTAAGTAATAACATAACCTTTCTGATATATAAAGACGAAATTGGCAGACTATGGATTCCCACACACAAAGGGGTAAGTATGCTAGATCCTACGGTAAAACCCTTTACCCATTATCGTAGTATCCCTGGTGATGCCAATAGTTTAAAGGAGAATCAAGCCAATGCTATTTATGAAGACCGATCGGGCATCGTTTGGATTGGCACTGCTAATGGATTAACCAAATTTGACAAAAATTCAGAAAAATTTAGCGATTACGAGCTTAACCCCAAAAATCCGAACAGCTTAAAAAACCTTCCTGTTAAATCCATTTGTGAAGACCAGAAGGGAAACCTTTGGCTGGGTAGTTACGGGAAAGGATTGAGTAAGATCGATCGCCAGACAAATACTTTAACCAGTTATGTCCATGATTCTAGCAATCCCAACAGTCTCAGTAATAATGTTATCTACAAGATCGAGTGCAAAGATGAAACAGGAATTATCTGGATCGCCACTTGGGGAGGCGGTTTAAATCGCTTCGATCCAGAAACAGAAAAATTTACCCACTATAAACACAACCTAGCAGATCCTAAAAGTTTGCTCAGTAACCAAGTTTTTCATCTTCATCAAGACAGCAGGGGAGCACTCTGGATAAGTACATTAATCGGACTAGATCGATTTGACTCTGAAACCGAGACATTTAGCCATTATTTCCACCAAGCCAATGACCCAAACATAGTGGGATATAATCTTGACTCTGCTGCTATGATCTTTGATATTTATGAGGATCGACAAGGTCAACTCTGGATTAGTGGTAGTTCATTTTGGGGGAAATATGACGATCAGCAGGATAAATTCATAACCTATGATAGCGGTAAATTAGGGGGGATAGTCGGAATCTTAAAAGAAGATAGCCCCATTAATGGGGAAGAAGGAAGTCTGTGGCTTGCTCACAATAAGGGATTGACGAGATTGAATCTTGATACACAAAACGTCCGCAATTATGATGTGAGCGATGGCTTGCAAGGTAATACTTTTCTACCCGCTACTGCCCAATATAAGACTCAGAGTGGTGAATTGTGGTTTGGTGGAGCAAATGGAATCACAGCTTTCTATCCAGACCAAATCAAGGATAATCCCAACATTCCTTCTGTATTTATCACCGATTTCCAACTGGATAATAAACCAGTCAAGATTGGCGAAGAGCAAGTTTTAAAACAGTCCATCATCAAAACTAAACACCTGACTCTTTCCTACAGAAATCGGGTTTTTTCCTTCAAGTTTGCAGCATTAAATTACCAAGCATCAGAAAAAAACCGTTACAAGTACAAAATGGAAGGGTTTGATGAGGAATGGACTGAAGTGGGCAGCGACCAAAATTCTGTCATCTACACCAACTTAGACCCTGGCAATTATGTGTTTCGGGCGATCGCCTCGAATAATGATGGATTGTGGAATGAAAAAGGTGCATCCATTAGCATCACAATAACACCGCCTTGGTGGGAAACCCTTTGGTTTAGAGGAATAATGGGAGTTTTATCTGTGGGAATTGTGGTTGGTGGAGTCAGATGGCGAATCTATGCCACTGAAAAGCGTAACCGCGAACTGGAAACACAAGTAAAAGAACGTACTACGGAATTAAAAGTCGAACGAGATAATGCTGTTATTTTACGAGAAAAAGCGGAAGTAGCAAACCAAGCAAAAAGCAGTTTCATTGCCAATATGAGCCACGAATTACGCACTCCTTTAAATGCCATTTTGGGCTTTTCTCAAATTATGATGCGTTCTCAAACCTTATCTCAAGAAGAAAAAGAAAATACAACTATTATCAATAAAAGTGGCAACTATTTATTAACCTTAATTAACAATATTTTAGACTTATCCAAAATCGAAGCGGGGAAAATGACCCTCAATGCTAAAACTTTTGACTTTTATTCATTCTTAAACGAACTGGAAGACTTATTACATATTACTGCTGAGAATAAAGGTTTAACATTAATATTTGACCATCAAGATGATGTACCTAAATATATCTATACTGACGAAACAAAACTGCGGCAAGTCTTAATTAATTTAATTAATAATGGGCTGAAATTCACATCTGAAGGAGGTGTAAGTGTCACAGTTGTCAGTCAAAAAGAATCTCTCCTTAATCCGACCTTGAAAAAGGAAGAAATTCAAGAAAAAGCCACTATTATTTTTGAAGTGAGAGATACAGGAGCAGGAATAGCTGAAGATGAAATGCCCAAATTATTTGAAGCATTTACTCAAACAGAAACAGGCAAAAATAGTCAAGAAGGAACAGGATTAGGATTACCCATTAGTCGTAAATTTGTGCAGTTAATGGGAGGAGATATTACAGTCAAAAGTAAAGTAGGGAAAGGTACAACCTTTAGATTTAAAATTCAAGTAAATGTTACCAAGAAAACAGATATAGAAATAGAACAAAATTCTCGTCATGTCATAGCTTTAAAACCCAATCAACCCCGTTATAAAATCTTAATAGTGGATGACCGTCCTACAAATAGGTTACTATTAATTAAGCTATTACAACCATTAGGATTTGAATTACAAGAAGCAGAGAATGGAAAACAAGCCATAGAAATATGGGATAAATGGCAACCTCATTTAATTTGGATGGATATGAGAATGCCTGTAATAGATGGTTATGAAGCAACTCAAATAATCAAAGGAACAACTAAAGGAAATGCTACAGCAATAATTGCTTTAACAGCAAGTGTATTAGAAGAAGAAAAGTCAATTATTTTATCAGCAGGATGTGATGATTTTGTCAGAAAACCGTTCCGAGAAGCAATGATTTTTGAAACCATGAAAAAGCATTTAGGAGTGGAATATATTTATGCAGAAGAAACTCTAGATAAAACTCCCAGTGAATTACCAAGTTTAACAGTAGGAGATTTACAGGTAATGCCAAGTGAATGGTTAGAAGAATTGTATGATGCAGTGAAAGCTTTAGATGACGATCTGAGCTTAGAATTAATAGAACAAATTCCAGTTGAACAATCTATATTAGGGGAAAAATTAACTAATTTGGTGGATGATTTTCAATTTAAGACTATTAGACAATTACTGGAATCATTTGATTATTGAACATAAATATATGATGAAAAACCATGTACAAAAATCGTCTCAAAAATAATAAATATGATCAGCAAAACATCAACAATAGCCGAACTCAACTATCTCGGAAAAATCCCATTCGGATATTATTAGTCATCCTATTTTTTGGGCAAGTTTTGGTAACTGTTGCTTTGGGGGAAGACCACTCCTTTCAGACTGAACAGAAAACAGTAGAAAATTTAGCTACCTTAGCAAAGAAACCAATGCCACAGGTACTCCGAGCAAGAGATGCAGGAAAGTTTACCAAATTCAAACATATCACCAGCGAAGATGGACTTCCGGAAGATAGAGTCTGGAATGTTGTCCAGGATAATGATGGGTTTATGTGGTTTGCGATGAATGGTGGACTCATTCGCTATGATGGCAATGGAATGAAAATTTTTCAGCACGATCCTAATAATCCTGGTAGCTTGAGTAGCGATCGCACCAGAGACCTATTGATAGACCGTAGTGGCACACTCTGGATTACAACTTGGAATGCTGGACTTAATCAGTATGTACCTTCCACAGAAAGTTTTACCCACTATTATCACGATCCAGACAATCCTCACAGTCTCAGTAGTGATGCCCTTCGAGCCATTCATGAAGACAGTCAGGGAAATTTATGGATTGGTACTTTGGGCGGTGGACTTAACAAACTGAATCGAGACACAGGCAAATTTACTCGCTACCAACATGATTCCAAAAATCCCCACAGTTTAATTAATAACGATGTGTTTAAAATCTATGAAGATAGCAAAGGTGTGCTTTGGATAGCAACTTATGGTGGTCTGGAAAAGTTTGACTATGAAACAGAAAAATTTACCCATTATCAGCACGATCCGAATAATATCTATAGTCTCAGCGATAATGTTGTACGAGGAATTTATGAAGACAGTCGCGGGCATTTATGGGTTGGTACTCAAAATGGCCTTAATACCTTAGACCGGGAAACCCAGAAATTTACTCGATATCAATACAATGCCGACGATATCAATAAGTTAAATAACAACACAGTTTTTACAGTCTCAGCAGTTGAGGATGATGCAGGTTTTGTGTGGTTTGCAACTTGGGGTAATGGACTTTACCGATTCGACCCTCAAACAAAAACCTTTACCCATTATGAACATAACCCAGGCGATCCTTATAGTCTCAGTCATGATAATACTCTGCCGCTCTACAAAGACAAAATCGGCAAATTGTGGATTCCCACAGAAAGGGGCTATCAACAGTATTAAAATAATTGGACAAAGTGAGACACAATTAGACAAATACTCTGTGGTATACTAGATTTATGTCTAATTTATTAACTATATATGAAACAGCAAAACTGCGCGCTTAGTGCCAACAACTCTAATAATCATGAAATCTTTTAAGACTAAGCTAAAACTTAACAACCAACAAAAAACAATACTTGCCAAACACGCAGGAGTAGCTCGTCATGCTTATAACTGGGGATTAGCAACTTGCATTACTGAGTACGAAGAAACTAAAAAACGCCCAAGCGCTATCACCCTGCATAAACGTTTAGTAGCCGAAGTCAAATCAATTAATCCCTGGTACTATGAGGTATCTAAATGTGCCCCTCAACAAGCATTAAGAGATTTAGAAAGGGCATTTAAAAACTTTTTAACTATTCGGGGACGTGGATTTCCAGTCTTTAAGAAAAAAGGTAGAAAAGACAGCTTTTACTTAGAAGGAAGTATCAAAATTTTCCAAGGGAACTACATACAACTAC
>NZ_CEZPJD010000082.1:0-16915 GCF_983059655.1 Okeania sp. | reverse complement strand
AATTATTAATTATTAATTGTTATGTCCCGTATCAGAGCGCCTAAACTACCCCAAAATTATCCCTGGCTAAATACAGACAAACCCCTATCCCTCGAATCTCTAAAAGGACGAGTGGTTATCCTCGACTTCTGGACTTACTGTTGCATTAATTGCCTCCACGTTCTGCCAGACCTAAAATTCCTAGAACAAAAATATCCAGATAGTCTCACTGTTATCGGTGTCCACTCAGCAAAATTCGAGAATGAGAAAGATGTGGAAAATGTCCGCCAAGCTATCCTCCGCTACGACATTGGACATCCTGTTTTAGTGGACAGTGGATCGAGAGTTTGGCAACAATATGCTGTTCGTGCATGGCCGACTTTCAAAATTATTGATCCAGAAGGGTATGTAGTGGGGTCTGTTTCTGGTGAAGTTGACATACTCTCCGGCTGTTAGGCGCGGAGATTCTCCTGAAACCAGGATTCTTGGTTCACCGAGTCCACTTAAACTAATTACCTTGCGATACCTAGCCCAGAGATGGTTCTCTCCCCAAGCGTTTGCTCTATTTCAAGAGCCTGTTCCCGTATGCCCTACGGTACAGTTAAAACCTCAAATCTGGTACTTGATGCTTAAAGCTTTTCCATGCACAAGCATTCCTGTGCAAAACCCCATAACTTTAGTTTTCAAGGTGATAATGTGCTACGATTAGTAGCTAGGTTTTTAGAGCGGTTGAATACCTTTGCCGCTTCTATAAGTATAACGTAAAGTTGCCCTAAAAGGGCAAGGCTTTAAACCCAATTTTTCGGTAAACGTCATGTCTTGGATGAAATTATTGGTAAGTTGAGAGAAGAACATCAAGACAAAGGCACTATTAATTTTAGTGAAATTAGCTCAATTCTAGAAAAACAAAAGCAACCTTTGACTACACCTTTGGCTTTTCCAGGTAAAGTTCTTGCTGATAGTGATACTAATCAATTATTTGTCGCTGACTCAGGGCATCATCGTATTGTTGTTAGTACTCTTGAGGGCGAGGTTTTGCATATTATTGGTAGTGGGAAAGCAGGATTAATTAATGGTTCATTTTCTGAAGCTCAATTTTTTGCTCCCCAAGGAATGACTTTTGATGCCAAGAATCAAGTTTTATATGTTGCCGATACAGAAAATTATGCTTTACGTAAAATTGATTTTCCAACTCAGCAGGTGGAAACTATTGCAGGTACTGGAGAAAAAAGTTATCAAATTTCACCTCATAGTGGAGTCGCTAGAGAAACTAGACTTAATTCACCTTGGGATGTGGAAAAGGTAGGCGATCGCATTTTTATTGCTATGGCAGGTTCCCATCAAATTTGGCTGTTGCAACTTGATACTGGGATGATTAGTACTTATGCAGGGATCGGTGCAGAAGCTTGTGTAGATGGCTCTCTGACAGAGTCTGCTTTTGCTCAACCCAGTGGCATTAGTACGGATGGCAACGAATTATTTGTGGCGGATAGTGAAATTAGTTCAATTCGGGCAGTAGGTATTACTAGGCAGCCAAAAGTACGGACTATCTGTGGTAGTGGCGGACTATTTGGCTTTGGAGACAAAGATGGCCAAGGTTCAGAAGTTTTGCTACAACATTGCTTGGGAATAGAATATACCCAAAATTATGTCTGGGTTGCTGATACCTATAATCACAAAATTAAGCGGGTAGAATATCACGCAGGTTTATGCCTTACCATGTTGGGAAATGGCACAGCAGGTAATCAAGATGGACAAGGTATCAACTGTCAATTTTTTGAGCCATCAGGATTAAGTGCGATCGCACAACATTTATTTATTGCAGATACCAATAATTGTATTATCCGCAAAGTAGAGCTAGATACCTTGGAAGTCACAACCGTAAATTTTCCAGGTTTATGTGCTCCTGATGTCTGTTTATAGCAGAAGGAAGAAGGAAAAATTTTACGTTGTCTGAGTTTTATAGCTTTTTATCTTTACCTAACCTTTCCTTCGACATTGCTGAGTGGCGGAATTTAGGATATTAAGTGGGGTAGGTATCCTGCCTGCGAACGGCCAAGATGCCCATTCCACAAAACTATTAAAATCTAGAATTAGCAACTTCCAACAACTTAAGAATTTTTTCCACATCATTAAATTCCCCAACAATTCTCCGCACAGGTAGAGGCCAAACCCTAATCAGGGTAGGAGTAGCAGTAATTTGATCTGCCTCAGCTTGTTCGGGATGTTGCAACACATCTATTACTTTCAAAGTATAAGGATGAGAAAGAGACTGTTCCAATATTTGGTGGAGACTCTTCAGAGCACGCTCAGTGACAATACTATTACCCGATACAAATAACCGGAGAACATACCCTTGAACTATTGGTTTTTCTGGTTGTATATCGAGACTGGAAGTCAAAACTTCCTCTGGAGTTGAGTCCAGATTAAACTCTTGCTGCTCAATATGTACAACAAGGTCATGATTTTCCCAAAGTTGAGAAAACTGGTCATAATGAGTAGAAATTACCATTGGATTACAAAATTCCTCTGACCAAGGAGCAGGTTGCCAAATCAAGTTATCAGTCTTAAAAATGGCATTAAGTAATACCTGATATCTTAAGACTGGAGCATAAGCTTCAGCAGAAACTTGGACTTCTTGAGTACTATGGTCTAGCCATCTATCAATAGTTGCAGTGTATCCTGGTATTAAGAAATGAGGTGGTTCTGATAACCCCAATATTTCTTGTAGCTCCACACAGAGGTGTAGATGCCATCGATTTTGTTTACTTGGGTCTATACAATAAATTAAGTCTCCCCCAGGTGTAAACAAGGCAATACCCTTGAACAACAGGGGGAATTTTTCTGGAGCTGGTTTCAAGAAAATCAATGTAGGATCGACTACAGACTTTTGACATACTCCCGCCGCTCGTGCTTACGCGACACCACGGGATTCTTCAACTCGCAAAGGAATCGCTGTTTATACAGAGGTGATGCCCTCCCCCTGTTTTTTCTATTATAACATGGGTCGTTATCCCATACGACGTTCCCCTTTGGGAGAGCGCTGGACTTCCCGCTGTTTTTGTTAAAATTTAAAACTTCACAATCTTTTTAAATTCTACCTCGTAACATCTGAGCCATTTCATTTGGATAAGGGGATTGATCTATTGCTGTTTCTTCTGTAATTCGACCTTCTTGGTAAAGCTCAAACAAAGACCTATTCATGGTAGTCATACCTTCATAAGTATCTTTGAGCATAATTTGGTTAATCTCTTCATACTGGTCTTTAATAATATATTCCTTAATTACATCAGTATTAATCAAAATGTCATGGAAAGCTGCTCGCTTACCATCAGTAGTTTTACACAACAACTGAGCAATAATTGCTACCAGGATTTCTGAAAGAGCTAATTTAATCGCCGGTTGCTCCTCAGCAGAAAACATATCCAAAATACGAGTCAGAGTCTTGATGGCACTGTTGGTGTGCAATGTTCCCATCACCAAGTGTCCTGTAGAAGCAGCTTTAATCGCAATTCCCACCGTTTCCTTATCTCGAATTTCCCCTACTAACATTAAATCAGGGTCTTGACGGAGAGCGCCTTTAAGAGCATTGAAGAATTTTAGAGTATGTCTACCTACTTCCCGGTGCTTGATCAAACATTTTCGGCTTTCATGGACAAATTCTACAGGGTCTTCAATAGTGATGACATGATAAGGAAAAGTATTATTCATATAATCAATCATCGCCGCCATGGAGGTGGACTTACCAGAACCTGTAGGTCCGGTCACCAAAATTAACCCTTTATGGTAATGGCAGACTTTCTTGAAGACTTCTGGCAATTTAAGTTGCTCCATAGTCAGGATTTTAGATCCAATCAGTCGTAAAACCATCGCTGGACCTGCAAGAGAGTCAAACAAGCTAATCCTAATCCGTACAAAACCCAAGTCAGCAGCACCATCAAAGTCAAGACGTTCTTGGAATGCCCGAATTTCTTCATCTGTAAGAATTTCTCGCAACCAAAACATAAAGGTGTTCAAGTCAGTTTCTGGATATTCAAGGGGTAGAAGGTCTCCACGTTTGCGAAACCGTGGTATTTCTTTCACCCCTGCATGAACATCTGAAACACCTTCTTCGTTAGCTCGCCGGACAATATCGGTCAGCGGTATTTGTCCAGAACCAAGTTGTGGACCACCAGGAGTTGCCATTTGAAGTACTGGTGCGGTTTCCGTTGGAGGAATTAGTTCTTGAGAAACAGATGTTGATGATACTGGTGGATTGGAAGAAGGTGGAGGAGATGTTGGCGGTCTTCTTGCTGCTGGTGGACTAGGTGGAGCTGGAGGACGCGGTAAACCACGGCCTGGAGGACGGGGAGCTGGGGGACGAGGTGGTGGTTTTTGTGTCATAGTTGCATTACCTTGCTGAATTAGGATATTGCAGTCAATAAATATATTCTAATTCTAACGGCAAGTCAAAATGAGCAGTATTTAAAATATTTAATTATTTTTTGGATATCAACAACATTAGCCTTAAAAAGATTTCTTGTCTACTTGAATTTACTGTTAAGTCTTGCTTTTTGGAATTACTTTTACTAGAGCATTCTTTGAGTTTTCCATACTTTAATAATCACCGTTCAACAATTAATAATTAACAATTAATAATTAGGGCTTGCCGATTAAATATTAAAGCATTGACTGATAAAGGTTTTAGCTTTTTTGGAGCGAAAAAAGTGCTGGCTTTTTGGTCTAAAAAATTCATGCATGTTAGTATTGAGGGCAGACAAAGGCAGAACAATTTTGGTACAACTCTTCTTCCTACCTCCTCTATGATTTCTATTTCTCCTGACTCCTGACTCCTTGTTCAAACTTGATTTTTAAAACTTTTACTTAATTACAATTTTGTCTGATTTTGATATTGATACCATTTCTTAACCTCAAGTTTTTAATTATACATCCATCTTCAGATACTTCTATTCTATTTTTTAGATATTTATTAGGAGGTTGATTTTGCAGTTTAGTAGATTGAGACTTGTTTAGTTTTAATATATTGTTGGCTTCATTATCTGATAACTTTTGATTTTGAGTGTAATTTTTTGACAAAGAAGGATGCTCAAAAAATATGATTAAAAATATAGGTATAAAAGAAATCAAACCGAGTTGTTTTAATAATAAAATAGTCATGCTACCTCTTTCTTAAATCTGCTACTGTAAATGTCAGGTTGCTCAATCGACAGACTAAAAATTTCAATGGCTTTGAGTAATAATTACTAGCCTAAGCTCAGAGAAGAGATGAAAAGTATTTACCGTTTTTCACTTCAAGAAAAATAACTTTAGCATTACCACCTTCAAGCTAGAGTATATACTTAGCCCAAATAAAAAGATGTATTCATATAGAGTACCTTAACTATCTCGATCGTCAGGTTGGGACTATTCAGAAACAGAGGCCAGATAAGTAGACAATTTTTGTATAAACTACTAACAACTTTTATGTATAAAACGTCTCCTAAAAAAACAGATTATAGTTGAAAATTTTTGTGAGAGATTGTTAATTAACTCAATATTTAAAGATGTTATCGATCGCTCATCAGTTAAAGAAGCTGTCAGCAATCAGCGTTTCTGCTCCAGAATGCTCCGTTTGCCATGCCAGCTTTTTCAAAGGAGAAGACCGACTCCATGATAACTACACCAACAAATCTAAATTTTCCTAAATGTTGTTCTATTTTGTCTTACTTAATGATTATGTTTCATTAGTTTGCCTATCCCCTCACCTCTTTTTGAGATTTACTTTCTCATCATCCCTTACTTATATATCAAATATATCAAATCCAATTTCGGTAAATATAATAATTTTCCCAAAAATACGCAATGTGTATGATACATTTCTAGACTATCTGTTCTTTAAAAATAAAAAAATTTACCTCATTTCAAGAATAAACGCTGTATAATATTACTCGAGAATCATGAAAAAGTATCTCGTAGAAGCGATCGTTCCCCAAAGATAATTTGCTGATATTGATAACTTGAATTTAATATATCTAAAAACAAATTGTAATAAAAATTTTATCTTCTCACTCCTCTATTGCAAGATATAGCGTAAATATTTTTTGTGATTATATCTGTATGATTAGCAATAGATATAATTTATTATATCATGTCCTCTTAATTAACGTTGAAAAAAGTTTTTTCTGCCCTATCTTCCTTGACTCTCTTCTTTTCCCTAACTATACTCACTTAATTTATAAACATCAAACTGCATATCAGATTAACTATCAGTAATAATCTATAAAAGATAAATAATTAAAAGTTTGAAGTAAACTAAGACACCGATAAAAACTTATTTAGAGGTATGTTAGGATTACAGGTATAGTAAAAATATCAAAAAAAGGAGATATGATTGATTATGGGGAGGCAAAATATCAAGTTTTGGGGACTTTTGGCTTTAGCTACATCCCCAATAATTGTAACTTTTTCAGGCGCGCATCTAGTACAAGCACAGTCAACCGCAGAATTACTGATTAGTGTAGAATTTCCTTCTGGGCCACAAAGGGCAAGTTCAGGAAAAACAAGAGGTGGGGGTAGTCGTGGAGTCTGCGATCTTAGTCAAAGCAAGTTGATAGCCTTAATGCCTGGAGATAATGTAGCAACAACAGTTGCCGATCATCCCAAGTTTTTCGTATATGTTCCCGAACACGAAGTAAAGTCAGCAGAATTTGAAATAACTGATAAATCAGGTAATAGCATCTATTCAACTAAATTAGATATTTCCGAGACTTCTGGTATTGTGAAACTTGCCCTGCCAAAAAAAGTAAGTTTGACAACTAATAAAGAATATACTTGGACATTTGCGATGATTTGTGATGAATGGGATCGCAGTGGTGACAAATATATTGAAGGAATTGTCAAAAAAGTAGAAATCAGTTCAGACTTAGAAAATAGCTTAAAAGATGCTACTCCCCTCGAACAAGCAGAGATATATGCAAAAGCAAAAATTTGGAATGAAACAATCGCTACCGTGGCCGAATTACGCAATTCTAACCCTAAAGAGTGGGAGGAATTACTAAAGTCGGTAGGATTAGACGAGATTGCTTCCGAACCATTTGCACCCTGCTGTCAAGTAGAAGATAAACAAGTAGAAGAATAAATTAAATTAGCATTGAAATAGCTGCTAAGTAACTAGGTTGAGTCTGTTAAACTACATCTGAATTGATTTTATGGTAAAGGCGAGCAAATGGCTCTGTTTTTTTTACAGAATAATTAAGGTTTAAACCCTCTCCTTTAAAGGAGAAACAAGAAAAGATTTTCCTTTGAGTCAATCCTATCCGTTTTCAAGGAGAGGTAATTGTTAATTATTGAACTACCCCCAAAAATTTTTAATTTCTACAAAGCAGCTAACACAAATGTTATGGAATAAATGCAAGAATTTTTTTTCTCAGTGGTATGGTGTATGGATTACCGCCCCCGCCGTCACAGGGTTAGTAATCCTAATGCGTTTTCTTGGTTTACTACAAGCTTGGGAATGGGCAACTTATGACCAATATATGCGATTGCGGCCTTTGGAGAGTCCAGACAATCGTATAGCGATTGTAGGTATTAATGAAGATGATGTCAGAGCAATTGGGCAGCCAATTTTTCCTGACGCTATTCATGCGAAATTGCTGAATAAATTAAAAGCAATGGAGCCAGAAGTTATTGGTTTAGACATTTATCGAGACTTACCTGTAGAGCCTGGCCATCAGGACTTAGTGAAAGTATTTGAGTCTACCCCCAACTTGGTAGGGATTAAAAAAGTAGTAGGGGAAAGGCAAAATGACGTAATAGAAGCACCACCAGCTCTGGAAGCTAAAAATCAGGCAGGCGCTAATGATGTAAAAGTAGACCCAGATAAAAAAATTCGACGAGGCTATTTATATGTCACACTGCAAAATGGGGAAAATGTCTGGAGTTTTGCTTCTCATATTGCTTTGCGTTACTTAGATAATTTAGGTATTAGTCTCGAGAAAATTGATGGTGACAAATTTCAACTAGGAAAGACAATAATCAAGCCATTTGAAGCCTTTGATGGTGGTTATATAAGGGCAGACGCTGGTGGTTATCTCATGCTTTTAAACTATCGGGGGCCGAGTCGCTACTTTGAAGTTGTTTCCATGATGGATATTCTCGAAGACAAAGTCCCGCCTGATTGGGGTCGCGATCGCATCATCTTGATTGGAGCAGTCAGTGAAGGCTTTAATGATTTATTTTCTACCCCCCACAGTAGTAACTTAGTTTCAACTCTAGAACCCATGAGTGGGGTAGAAGTTCATGCTAATCTCATAAGTCAACTAATTAGTTCTGCTACCGATGGTCGTCCTCTGATTCAGGTTTGGGCAGAACCTCTTGAGTGGATGTGGATTTTATTCTGGTCTTTAGTGGGGGCAGCGACAACTTGGAAATGGCGTACTGCTGGTGGTGTTAGCTATTTTTCTATTTGGAAAGTAATTACAATGTTGGTTGCAGGTGTAGTTTTATTTGCTAGCACCTATATTGCTTTTGTTTTGAATTTGTGGTTACCGGTAATTCCAGCGTTTTTAGGTATGAGTATGTCAGCAGTTACAATTACAGCTTATATTGCTCGTACTGCACAAGATATTCGCAAAACTTTTGGTCGTTATTTAACTGATGAAGTAGTAGCTACTTTATTAGAAAGTCCTGAAGGATTAAGGTTAGGAGGCGAACGCCGAAATATCACAATTTTAACTTCTGATTTAAGAGGATTTACTGCCACATCAGAACGTATAACACCAGAAGAAGTTGTGAAAATTCTTAACTTTTATCTGGGATATATGGCAGATGTAATTACTAAGTATCAGGGAACTATTGATGAATTTATGGGAGATGGAATTTTGGTTTTATTCGGTGCTCCTATAACTCGAGAAGATGACCCGGTAAGAGCTATTGCTTGTGCTATTGATATGCAATTAGCAATGAAACCTGTCAATAAACAGATGAAAGAATGGGGTTTACCACCATTAGAAATGGGAATTGGTATTAATACTGGAGAGGTTGTTGTTGGTAATATTGGCTCTGATAAACGGACAAAATATGGTGTTGTAGGTAGTCAGGTAAATTTAACTTATCGGATTGAATCTTATACTACAGGTGGTCAAATTTTAATTTCTGAGACAACTTTAAATGAAGTGGGACTGATAATTAAAATTAATGATGAAAAAGAAGTAATGCCAAAAGGAGTTAAAAAACCAATTACTATTTATGATGTTGCTGGTATTGATGGTAAATATAATTTATTTTTGACAAAGGAAGAAGAACATTATCTACCACTTACAGAACCAATATCTTTAAATTATGTAGTTTTAGACGGTAAAAATGTCGGTGATTGTTTGCAAAAGGGAAGTTTAATCAAACTATCAGAAAAAGAAGCAGAAATTCAGTGCATGCAAACACGAGATGAACTGCCATCAGCTTTGATTAATATTAAGCTTAATTTTCTCTGGGATGGAGTAGAAAGTGAGGATGTTTATGGCAAGGTTTTAGAGAAAAAAGCAGGAAATGGAAATTTTTATATTCATTTTACGGCTAAACCGCCAGATGTTTCTGCTAAATTAGAATCTTTGTATAAATCGCTGCAAAGTTAGTGGTTATTTCTAAATCCGGAAAATAAATCGGGAAAATTGAAGAAATTTTTGTATAAGCTAACTACAGTAAAAGTTGATGTTTACACTCCGACTTACTCAAGAGGTGGACAGTCAGTCTGACTCTTATTCTGTTAAAGTGGCCTTGGAAAGAAGCAGCAAAATTCAAGAGTACCTATCATATTTTGTGTTCCAAGTCAAGGATCAAGAGCAGGAAAATATTCGTTGGTATCTTGAAGATTTCCTGCAATATCCTCAAGAACCTGCGCCCAAAATTGCAGCTAAGATTGAACAGCGTATGGCAGAAATAGGGATAGAACTGTTCGAGAAGGTGTTTCGCAGCAACTCGGACACTGGCCTAATCTGGGAAGAAGTGCGCGATCGCCTTAATGAAACTCGCGTAGAGATTATTACTGGTGTCAGAGAGGCAACGGCTATTCCCTGGGAGTTGATGCGCGACCCTAAAACTAATATACCCCTGGCCTTAGCTGCTCAAGCTTTTGTCCGCAAACCAGATAGAGAAGTACTAGAATCTCAGATTCCCAAACCATCTGGAGACAAGATTCGGATTCTGTTGGTTATTTGTCGCCCTGGTGGAGAGAGCGACGTAGCTTTTCGTTCTGTGGCAACTAAATTGATTAAGGGGTTGACTGAGAGCGGTAGAGAGATATTTCAATTAGACGTATTGCGGCCTCCGAGCTACGATCGCTTGAAATCAGTGCTGCAACAAGCTCAAAAAGATGGTAAACCCTATGATATTGTTCATTTTGACGGACATGGGGGATATGGACCTTTAACTTCATCAAAGATGCAGGGTTATTTGATATTTGAGAACCCTGATTTTCAAGACAAAAAAGAACGGATACCGGGGAAAAGGTTGGGCAAGTTGCTGAAAAAAACGGGAGTATCCTTGTTACTACTAAATGCTTGTCGGTCTGCTTATGCAGAGGTTCCTACAGAACCTGGTAAAACTCTGGTGGATCAAAAGGCTCAGGCTTATGAAACTCTGGCACAAGAGGTAATGAATGCAGGGGTTGCGGGTGTAATAGCAATGCGCTACAACTTGTACGTTGTTACCGCTGCTCAATTTGTGACTGACCTCTATGCAGCTCTGGCTCAAGGTCAAACCCTTGGTGAAGCTGTTACTCAAGGGCGTAAGCAGTTAAACACTGAACAGATACGGGAAATCAAGATTACCTCTAAAACACAGAAGTTACAAGATTGGACAGTTCCTATAGTATATGAAGTTACACCTATAGCTCTTTTCCCAACATTTCCCGAAGCCGAGAAACAATTGTTTAATATTGGGCAGAATAATGCCGCACCTACACAGGTAAAGCTTGACCAAGATTTGCCTAAAAACCCAGATACAGGTTTTTTTGGTCGTGATGAAACCTTATTGACCCTTGACCGTGCTTTCGATACTAAAAAGATTGTTCTGCTCCACTCTTATGCTGGAAATGGCAAGACTTCAGTTGCTGCTGAGTTTGGTCGCTGGTATGCTCAGACTGGTGGTGTAACAGGATGGGTTTTGTTTACCTCCTTTGAGTGGTATATGCCTTTAGCACGACTAATAGATAAGATCGGTCAAATTTTTAGACATTTGCTAGAGGCGAAGGACATTAATTGGTTGGCTTTGAGTGACGAAGAACGACGAAATAAAGCGGTGGAAGTGTTAAAAGAACAGTCTGTATTGTGGATTTGGGATAATATTGAGCCTGTGGCAGGGTTTCCTGCTGGTACAAAGTCAGCTTGGAGTGAGACAGAGCAACAGGAACTGGTGAAATTTTTGGAGGATGTGACAACGGAAACTGAGACAAAGTTTTTGCTGACTTCCCGTCGCAATGAGCAAGGATGGTTGGGAGATATACCTCACCGCATTATTATGCCAGCAATGCTGATACCAGAGAGGGTGCAGTTGGCAAGAGCTTTAGCAGAGCAGCAGGGTCATGAGTTAGGAGCGGTGACAGAATGGCTACCTTTACTGCAATTTAGCATGGGTAATCCACTGACTATTAGGGTGTTAGTGGGTCAGGCGTTACTCTATGGGTTGATGAGTAAAGAGCAGATTGAAGATTTTATCGCTAAGTTGCGTTTGGGAGAAGGAGTAATTGATGATGAGCGGGAAGGGCGATCGAGTTCTTTGGGTGCTTCTTTGAGTTATGGGTTTGAGCAAGCTTTTAATGAACACGAGCGGCAACAGTTGGCGTTGCTACATTTATTTCAAGGTTTTGCGGATGTAAGAGCATTATGTTTGATGGGTAACGTGGATAAGGATTGGTGTGTTCCCAGTGTGCGTGGTTTAACTCGTGAATCTGGTGTTTCTTTATTTAACAGAGCTGCTGAAATAGGATTGCTGATTGGCGTTGTTCGTTACTATTATATTATCCATCCTGCTCTACCTTGGTATTTTAAGAAACTCTTTGATCGGTATTACTTGCCACAGACCAAGAATGACCCTGAGTTCGCTGCTTATGCTTTTGTTAAAGTAAAAGGCTCATTCGGAGTATACTGTGCTCAAGAATATGAAAATGGTAACCGTGATATCATCCTTGAATTAATTGGTGAAGAGGCAAATTTATTGTCTGCCATGAAGCTAGCACAAATCAATAGCTGGTGGACTGAAGTAATTAACACAATGCAGGGTTTGACTGCACTCTACAATGACATGGGGCGACGAAGAGAGAGAATACAACTGGTCAATAATATTTTGCCAGACTTAGTTGAGCCAGATACAAACAGACCTCGACCTGGATGTGAAGAACAATGGAGTTTCATTACCCAAGAGCGCGTTAAGATTGCCATGGAGGAACTAAAGTGGACAGAAGCAGAGCGCTTACAAAGGGGTCGTGTAGATTGGAATCGCCAACGAGCTGCTTCTGCTGTCGCTATAGAATCCCAGTTTTTGGATAGGGTACAACGTCATGCGATTCGCAGCTTAGGAATATCCTTACTTCAACTTGGTATAATTTTGATGGAGCAAGGTAAGTCAGATTGTGTTGTCGCCTATAAGGAAACTCTTTCTCTATACCAACACATCAACGACTTATCCGCTGAAGCTGTGTTGGCCTTCAATATGGGTAGAGCTTATACAGATATTCCTAACATTCGTAATTTAGAACAAGCTGAACATTGGTACAAGCGTAGTTTAGAGCTTTGCGAAAAACACGATCCCCTAGGAAGTAGCAAATGCCTGGGACAACTGGGTTCAGTTGCTTATGAAAAATTCAAGGAAGCACAGGAGATTGGAGAAGCAGAGGAAAAGTTGACTCACTATCTTGGTGAAGCTGCAAAATTTTGCAATCGTCAGATCGAGTTGCTTCCTGCCAATGCACCTGATAGTTTGGCAGTACCCCATGATTTACTAGGTCTTATATACAGTCATACAACAGAGCGAAATCTTGCTTTGTCTCACTTTCGCAAGTCTATTAGCTACCACGAGGCATCCGGTAATCTTTATGGTGCAGCCCAAACTCGGGTTCATGTTGCAGCTCAATTAGCCGGAGATGGTTATTTTGATGATGCTTTGCTATATGCTCAAGAAGCTCTAAAGAATTACAAAACTTATGGAAATAGGGCTATAGCAGATATTCAGAATACAGTAAATTTAATTCAGCTAATTCAACAAAACATTCAAAATCAAGGAGATTAAACAAATGCCAACAGAAACTTGGTTCGACGATATCCCTGTCATCGGCAACTTATCCTCAGAGGAAGCAGCGGCTAAACTCCTGGAAGTGGGGGAAGAAGAGGCTGCTAAAGCTCTAACAGCACCAAGAAAAAAAGTAACAACAACTCCGACTGATTTCGGACTTCCGGAAGATTTACTGCCCTTTTTAGACAAACCATGGCTATATACCCAACATATTTTTGGCTATGTCAATCCCCCAAACTCCGAGAGTACAGAGTTACTCATCGAGGATGCTTGCGAGATTGAAGCTGATACAACCCTGATAAACAATCCCATCAATATTACCCTGGAACAAATGGGGGTTAACAAGTATCCAGGGGGTGGCACCCATTATATTTTGTTTGATTTTCAAGCACAAACACAAATACTAGACAGTAGGGAAACTCTAAATATTAATACTACTCACCGAATTAAGGATGGAGAAGTAGCAATTATTAATCAGCCAATTTTTGCTCCATTGTATGTGGATGCTGAAGGCGTTGATTTCAGGTGTCTCACTGTGAATGTTAAGAATCAAGAAGACGAAAGAGCATTGAGTTTTCTAGAGTCTCCAGTTTTCAGGTCTGGTTTAGCGGCAGCAGCTACAATGTCACAACTAGCAATTTTTCCCCTATCTCACTTAGCTATTGGTTTAATTAAAATGGTTGCTAAACGTTCTAAAAATGTACCTGTTCAGAAATTCGAGATGGGTCTTGATGTTAGCGACATATCGGAACGCCCCCGCCTTGCAGAAGGTTTCTACATTGCAGTACAAATTCCTGAAAATTATAAAAATGCCTGGGATTGGGAAGATTGGGTATACAACTCTGAAACTGGTCAAATTGTCGAAGATAGCGATCGTACAGAGTTAATTCCTTATAACTATATCGTCTTTAGTGTCAGTCGTTATCAAGAAAGTGAAGTTATGAGCTAGTATATAAATAGGACTTACGCCAAGACCATATTAGTATATCTCAAAACTATAACGTCTTATATAATAATTTGGTGTTTAGAACTCAAAAATGCGTAAGTCCTAATCAATATATGATATTAGATAAGCTAACTTTTAACTTAAACTATGGTGCATCCAAGAGAAATGTACGATTTATTGTTAGATTATGGCAACACTAATACTCCTATCAAAGAAATATTAATCGGTTTAATCTGGACTTTGTGTGAAATTCTTTCTTCTTATTTCTTCCCTACTGACTCTTGACTCCTGTACGTCGCCAATCCGACGGCTCCCCTACCTAACTCCTAAAGAATTACAGCGCTTTTCATTTGAGTAGACCACAAAATTATTTTTGGCTAGGGAGTAGGGAGTAGGGAGTAGGGAGTAGGGAGTAGGGGGTAGAAAAATGCTTTTGGGTTGCCCATACTAACTGTAGTCTATCCATGTGAAAAGCGCTATAAGACTAATATCTTACAGGCTCTTCAGCAACGCCATTATAACTAATTAAACGGACATAATATTATGTTCATAAACTAAATTGCCCGCTACATAAGTAGCTTGAACTACTCGTTCATCTCCCAAAATAATCAGGGTAAATAATTCATCAATCATGTCAGCTAATGATTCATAATTATTGCGAGAATTACGCAATTTTAATAACGGAGTTACTCTGGTATCTAGCACAACTAAATCGGCTTCTTTTCCTACATCAAAATTGCCAATTTTCTGTTCCAGAGATAGAGATTTTGCTCCTCCTAAAGTAGCCAGATAAAAAGCTTTTAAAGAAGATAAATTTTGCCCTTGTAATTGAGATATTTTATAAGCATCGTTCATAGTTTGAAATATTGAAAAGCTAGTTCCACCCCCCACATCTGTACCAAAACCAATTTTTACTGGAGTTTGTTGAGATTTTGCTGTGTGTAGTTGGAATAAACCGCTGCCTAAAAATAGATTTGAAGTAGGACAAAATGCAATAGTTGAACCTGCTTGTGAGAGTCGATTAAATTCAGAATCACTGAGATAAATACCGTGGGCAAAAATTGATTTATTACTAACTAAACCGAACTTTTCATAAACATCTAAGTAGTCTTTACTATTAGGAAAAAGTTGGGCAACTTTCTCAGTTTCAGATTTTTGTTCAGATAAATGTGTATGTACATAAACATCTGGAAATTCTTGTTTGAGAACTCCAGCTAGATGTAGTTGTTCGGGGGTAGAAGTAATAGCAAATCTCGGAGTAATAGCGTATAGAAGTCTACCTTTACCATGCCATTTTTTAATCAAATTTTTGCTATCTTCGTAGCTAGTTTCTGGGGTATCCAACAAATAATTTGGAGCATTCCAATCCATAAGCATTTTACCAGCAATTATCAGCATATTTCGTGGTTCCGCTGCTTCAAATAAGGCATCAACTGACTGAGGATAAACTGTGGTTAAAACTAAGGCACTTGTTGTGCCATTTTTTAGTAGTTGGTCGAGAAAAAAGGATGCTATTTGTTGAGCGTAAGTTTTATCTTGAAATTTTCCTTCTACTGGGAAAGTATATTTATCTAACCATTCCAAAAGTTGTTTACTAGAGGAGGCTATTATTTCTGTTTGGGGATAATGGATATGAATATCAATAAATCCTGGTAAAATTATCATTCCTGGATAAGAAGTAATCGGAATTTCAGGATATTTAGGTTTTAATTTGTCGTAGTCTCCTAGTTCTTGAATTATGCCTCCGGAGATAATCATTAAACCATCATAGATATAACGAATGGTTTCTAATTCTGGATAGTAAAACGGATCTGCAACAAAATCTAGAAATGAACCTCTGATTGCTGAGATGTTAATATTTTGATTCATTTTTATCTGATATTTTTGTAAGAGTATATAGCAATTACCATACTGGTGAGGTACAAAATTTTAGGCTTGAGGGAACAGGGAACAGGGAATAAAAAGACAAAATATAACTGTACCTCACGACCTTGGGAAAGGCTATGTATGAAGAAAATGGGTTGATAAACTTGAGTTAAGTTTGCAAGGAAGAGGGAACTAGACTTTTGGTTTCCGAGCATATATATAGAAAGTCGTAATATCATTCCAAATACCTTGGTCAGTTTGTAAGGCTTTTAATTCATTTTCAAACTCTAATTTAGCTTGATTCAATTGCTCTGTTGAAAGCTGTGATAAAGGGTGAGGGTATTGTCCTGGTGCAGGATGAGATTTTCCAGCCCACATTTTTTTGCTGACTCTAAACTAATATAATTACCATCTTGTTCAACTTTAATTTCAATTAACTCAAAACTCGCTTTTTGAAGTAAATTTTGACATTTTTCAACTGTTCCAGTTGGCTGACTCATTAAATATGAAATGCCATATTTTTTCAGAATATTTTGTGTAATAACTCCACCAACAAAGGCAGTTTCAGCAAAAGCTTGAATTCCCAGAATTCCTCCTGGTTTGATAAATTTACGCCAAAGAAGTAAAGACTTAACTAGATCGGACATCCGAATAAATGCAGATGCACAAAAAATCCGCTCAAAATGATTTTCAGGAAAATCAATATCTTCAGCATCAGCTAGTAAAAACTCTAGATTATTTAGACCGAGAATATTCGCTTTTTTTTGAGCTTGAGCAATCATTCCAGGTGAAATATCAATGCCAATTACTTTACCGAAAAATCGTGGGTATGCGCCTCCCCTTTTAAGGGGATAAAAAGCGGTC
>NZ_CEZPJD010000081.1:0-16951 GCF_983059655.1 Okeania sp. | reverse complement strand
CCCCCTAGTGCAGAATGGCGGAAATAACTGACCAGTTACAAAATCTTAAAAGCCTTACCAATCAATACTTCTGACTTCTAACTTCTGACTTCTGACTTCCGCGTAGCGGCACTAGCCTCCCAACTTTGGGGGGAACAAGAGTCAATTTGCCTCTAAAAGTACCCCAATTTTGAGGGATTTAGGGGGCGAGTGATGTAGCAAATTCTAGCTCCTGAATTCAGAATTCTAAGTTGTCCGCCAAAAAGGCTCATAAGCTTCCTCATGCAAAAGATAACGCTTATAACGCCGAATTTGTAATTGAATTGCCTGTCGATAACAAACTTGAGACTGTACGTCAGGGTGAGAAATTGACTCATTCATTTTTTGTTCAAATTGTTCCAAAAATACCTTCCTTGCTCCTGACTTCAGATAAACACCTCCTGTCGTAATAACTGACTCAAAATCTTTAGGCTTCACCACAGAAGAATTAATAAACCATAACACAAAACTATCAACAATAGGAGAACGAAATTCCTCCATCAAATCAAAAGCCAAAAAAGGTTTATTTTTCCTATCCTCACTGTAATGAAAATTCCCAAAATAAGGCGATAAACCCTCAGCAATAATCAAACTCAAAACATTATTAAAAAGTAGAGTATAACCAAAGCTCAACAAAGAATTCACCGGATCTTGAGGTGGTTGACGATTCCGCAAAGAAAAACTAAAATCAGGATTAGTAATTAACTTACCAAAAGCCGGAAAATATCGAGTAGCCCCAATACCCTCATAACCCCGTAAACTCTCAAGATTCTTAACAGCATCAACAGCCAAAATATCAGTATTAAGACCAGCGATCGCCTTCGCTACATCCGGCACTTGACGCTTCCGATTTAATCTTAATAAAAGCTGTCGAGAATTCATCAACTTCCCCCGAACAATAGCCTGACAAACAGGTAATTGAAAATCAAGATTACCATGTTTTTTCACCTGAACCAATTCATTATCTAGATGAGTAGATTCCAAGTTCCAAACATGACCTTGATATTGACCAGAGGAAGCCAAAAATAAGACAATAATTTTTTCCTGTAAACAAGTTTGAATTACCGGAGTAGTCAACTGAATGTTGCCAAAAATCAAAATCCTTTCAATCTCTCTAATCGGAATTTCCACCCGATTATTATCCTTATTTTTATCAGGAATCCAAATCCCAAACCGTTTATTATCCTTATAAATAGTAGTACCAGCCTCAAGTAAATAAAGAGTAGCCATTTCTCGACTCCAAGTAATACGATTAGTAAATTTTTTAGCAAGCTTTAGCTCGACATTTTCTAGGGTTGTTGTTGATGAAAAAGCTATTGGTAAAACTTCCAATTCCGTTGTTTCCGCCTCTTGTTCTTCGAGACTTTTTTTTTACCCTGTTGCTTCAACTGATTCTCAGCCAGAGAAAAATCTTCTCCCTTCTGCCTCCCCCTTTTTTTATCCCCCTCCCGTCCTCCTTGGAAAGGCGGAAGCCATAAGTTGCTGCGCTTTTTGTTGAATTTGGAGTAGGGGGGATTTCCTCTGCCTTCTACTTTAGTATTCGACTCAACTGGAAAAATAGCATTATCAAGAAAACCATGTCCGAGAAAACGAAATCCTTCTTGAAAATTAGTTAAAAGAGTTTTATCAGGATGCAAAGTTAACTCTAGAGAATCCAAAGTTTTTTCCACATGAGAAGAAGCAGAAATAATTTCTTCTAAACTTTTAGCCAGGACGACAAAATCATCAGCATAACGTACCAATTTCCAATCATTATCGGAGAAACTTTTATCAAATTCATCCAAATAAATATTAGCCAAAAGAGGAGAAATAACCGCCCCTTGAGGAATACCTTTCTCAGCCTTAACAATTCTCTCCTTAGTTAAAATACCAACAGAAACCCAAGATTTAATCAAACATAAAATCCCTGGATATTCCACATAATTCCGCACTGCTCTTAATAATATTTGATGATTAATATTATCAAAAAACTTAGTAATATCGGCATCCAAAACAAACCGATAACCTTCATCTCGCCACCGAATTACCTCATTAACAGCATCCAAATAAGAGAGATTAGGACGATAAGCAAAACTAACAGCAGAAAAATGTTTTTCCACCACAGGATTAAGCACATTTAAAAGAGCGTGTTGGACAATTCTATCCCTAACAGTAGGAACCCTTAACTCTCGAAAATTGCCATGATTTTTAGGAATCAAAATCTGTTTACAAGGAAGAGGTTGATATCTATTATTAGCCACATCATCCTTAAGTTGAGAAATATTACTCTGTAAACTTTGCTTAAAGTCAGAAATAGTTTCATCATCAACACCCGGGCTACCTTGTTTAGCAGCAACATTAGAAAAAGCTTGAATAAAATTGTCTAAAGTGAGGAATTTATCAACTAAATTAGTTGAATCTAATTCCTGGTTAGCATTAAAATTAGGAAAAATCTTGCGGAAAACCATCGCTATTTCAGTTATCAGTTAACAGTTATCAGTTATCAGTTGTTAGTTAGCAGTTGACAGTATGTTCTGCCTTCTACCTTCCATAACATTATGGCATTGCAATGGAAATGGGGTTTTCTTATGACTTACAGCAGTTTTCTAGTTGATGAGGTACAAAGTTTTATTGCTCTAGGGAACAGGGAACAGGGAATAGGGAATAGGAAATATAAGAATAGTCCTATAAGTGTACCTCACTATCCTCAAAAGTGCTGTAATTTATAAAGTCCAGTCCAGTAGGGTGTGTTAGCGAAGCGTAACGCACCATATTTTAGCTTTTAGCGAAGCGTAATCAAATCCGGTAGCATCGGTGTAATAAGATAGTGAATCAGAATCCAGAATTCTGAATTTCCTACGGAATGCTCCGCAAACAGAAGGGAAAATAACTCAGAATTCTTTCCGCTCTGGATGAAGATGGAATATTTTTTTATACCGAATTAAACGGATTCGATATAACGCACCATATTTTAGCTTTTAGCGAAGCGTAACGCACCATATTTTAGCTTTTAGGAAAGCTTAACCCACCATATTTTAGCTTTTAAGAAAGCTTAACCCACCATATTTTAGCTTTTAAGAAAGCTTAACCCACCATTATTTCAGGGAAGCATAACTCACCCTCAAGATGACTTGATAATCAATTCCTGGTGTAATTTTTACCGAAAAATTGTGGTTTAAAGCCTCCCCTTTTAAGGGGATAATAAAGAAAAATTTTCATCTCTTTGTCAATCCTCTTCTTTCAAGGAGAGGTAATTATTCATTATTCATTATTCATTGTTGAAAATATTGGTGCGTTACGGCTAGCGCCTAACACACCCTACTGGACTAAATTCTAATTAACTCTCCAATTCACAAACAACCCGCTCTAATTCTGTCTTCAAGAAATTAGAAGCACCTTGTTGATAAATCTCCAGCAAACTACGATAAAACCATAACGAACCCTCTTTTCCTCCCTTAAATTTCTGCCAAACTGTATCACCTTCTCTATAAAACTCAGCAAGAGTAGAGCGGGCATTATGTAATTTATCTGCCATTGATACCCGCAGCACAGAAGTCGAAGCAGAACGCATTTTTTCCAAATACTGTAACTTGCGATCGTGCCATGGTGGTTTAGGCATTATCAAAGACTCAGTACAACCATCAACAATACCAATAACCCTTTCTCCAAACTGCTGTCTAATTAAATCACGAGTTTTTTCACCCCCCTGGTCTTCCACCGCATCATGTAAAAGAGCAGCGATCGCCTCATCCTCATCCCCACCATCTTCCAAAACCAACGCTGCCACACTTAATAAGTGACTAATGTAGGGAATGTCGCTACCTTTTCTCACCTGATTAGCATGAAGTTGAGTTGCTAATACTAAAGCTTGTTCAAAACGATGTGAAAGTTTCATATTTTTGGATTTAGATGTCTTTAATTAGGGTTTGCTGACAAAAGTCTTTTTTTTCAGAGGAGGAACCAGAATTCAGAATCCAGAATCCAGGAGGAATGAGAATTGTAGAAGAGGTAGTCAGAAGAATCTTCCCTTGATTTTCTACCCCTCGAAATGCCCAAAATGCGCTCCTAATTGAACCATTACCACCTAAAAGCTGGTACTTTATTAGTATCTGAAAAGGAACTTACCTTTACCTGTAAAGACTTTGATATTTAATCAGCAAGCCCTATTTAGTAGTATAAAATAGCAGTGGAAAGGGGGTTAGAATATTCAGAATTGCAGGAGTCATAATTTAGAGTAAAGTTAGAAATAAAGAGTTAGGAATCAGAAGAATGTTTTTGCTGCTTTAACTTGTTTACATAAGAATCTAGTAGTTTACTTACTTCTTCTAATTCTCCCATTACTTCAGTACAATTATTGTTGTATCCAAGGTCTTGAACTAAGATTAAGTAATAGCGACACTCTTCCAATGAACTTTGTGCTATGTTCAAAAATCTAATTTTATCAGGCACAGTTCTTCTCTTAAAACCTTCTGCTATATTTGCAGGTACAGATACAGCAGCACGTCTGAATTGAGATGTTAATCCATAGATTTCTTCTTTTGGAAAACTACGACTAATAGAATATATTGACAAAACAAAACGATGGGCTTTTTGCCACACAATTAAGTCTTGAAATTTTCTAGCAGGTTGAGTTAACATGAGTTTATTAAGAAAGAATTCAGAACTCAGGTGCCAGGAGTTAGAAGCTAGTAGGCAGCTAGGAATTATATAGGTAGGCGAAATGTACAATGACTAAAGCCACTAAACTTTCCCAAATAATTCTGACTCCTCAATATTGTCAGGACTTACGCAAAGACACTATATATAGCATATAGCAAGTAGAGCGATCGCTATTTAAATTTTAATGCGATCCCCCTAAATTTTCTAACCAAAACTCAACTTTTAACAAGTTAAATAAGTGTGATTTTGATTGAAGGATATTTCAGTTCAGAGAATAGATACTTAGACAATAATTGATGCTTAAGCTTATAAATAGTTCGACCAATAATAGTTGCCAATTTCTTCAAATAATTCCAAGCTAACATAGCACAAGCAATATGATTTCTTTGGATTTGATTCAAACGACATTGACAACGCTCCAGTCCTGTTAATTGTTTAATTTCTCTGTGAAATTCTTCTATTTTCCATCGAGTTTGGATTTCAAACTCTACGTCATCATTACAGGATTGATTCAGGTCGTTAGTAGCAATATATTCTGTTCTGTTTGTGGAAACAGTAACCCGTATGGAATTTGACTTTTTTATCTCACTGGAATTCCTTTAACTTTAATAATTTTTCCTGATACTAATTCCCACTCATTCCATGTTAAATCTTCCAGGTTTTGATATTTTTTTATACCTCCGGTATCGTCTACTAAACGATTCCTTTTTAACGGACAATAGTAAATTTTACCTAAATTATCCACTAAGGCCATAAGTCTTTGGGTTGCATACCAGCTATCCATTAATACTATTTTTACTGGTATTTTCTTCTTTTTTACTACATCAACCATCATTTCTTCTACATGATCTATTTTACTCTTTTCATCACTCTCTGGATCATATATACGATAATCTATAATCCAGAATTGAACTAGAATGAGGATTAAAATATAGGCAGTTAACTATTCCTATTCCACGTTGGCGTAGCCTTGCGTCAGCAAACTACCCTATGTTCATTACCGCTATACTGACGTCGAACAAGTTCTATTTTTTGGGAATATTTTTTATTGATAACTGTATCATCAAAAATTAAATAACCATCTTCAGTAGTTATAATTTCCTCCTGCACATTTTGCCACAAAATTTCTGCTCCTAAATCAAGATTTTTGTATGGGACGGTTAATTTGATCATGGCTAACTTCTTCCAGATGGTCAGCAAGATTTGTCAGAGTATAATTTTTCTGGCTACTTATTAAATACTGACAATATTTTAAATAATTAAAATTCATCTTAAATATATTGATAAATAATTATTGGGCATACTCAATTAGTATACCCAATAATATCAAGTAACTTGAGTTAAGCTTTTTAAATTTTTAGATTTTTTTCAAGCGATCGCTAAATAGATAAACCTCGATCGATAACGCTATATGCAGTTTATTTGCGTAATTACTGACTATATATAGTGTCTTTGTGTAAGTCCTGATTATGATACTTGTTTTGAGGCGATCGCTTAACCGATTATAGCGATCGCTCTACTTACTATACGCTATATATAGTGTCTTTGCGTAAGTCCTGATTGTAATACTAAATTGATAAATATTTGCTACAAATAGTTATGGTATTTCTTAGATTTCTGAATTCTAACTCCTAAATCCTAACTCCTAAATTCTGAATTCTAAATCCTAATATAAATCTTAACTCCTGAATTCTGGATTCTAAATTCTAACTCCTGAATTCTGAATTCTGACTCCTGAATTCTAACTCCTAAATCCTAACTCCTAAATTCTGAATTCTAAATCCTAATATAAATCTTAACTCCTGAATTCTGGATTCTAAATTCTAACTCCTGAATTCTGAATTCTGACTCCTGAATTCTGAATTCTAAATCCTAATATAAATCTTAACTCCTGAATTCTGGATTCTAAATTCTAACTCCTGGATTCTAAATTCTAACTCCTGAATTCTAAATTCTAACTCCTGAATTCTGAATTCTGACTCCTGAATTCTAACTCCTAAATCCTAATATAAATCCTAACTCCTGAATTCTGGATTCTAAATTCTAACTCCCGAATTCTGACTCCTGAATTCTGAATTCTAACTCCTGAATTCTGAATTCTGACTCCTGAATTCTGAATTCAGATAAAGTTTCCAAGTGTCTTGAATATTTTCAGTCATAGTTTGACGCAAATCCAAAGGTAATAATACTTCAATTTTTGCCCCCCAAGCTCTCAAACGCATAATGACATTGTAATCATCTTTACGATAATTAACTCGACAATAAATATCATCGGGAGAACGAGATTTTAAAATTCTTAATAACTGTTGTTTTTGTTCTAATTTATCCTTGGAACTATTAATCAAACTTTGAGCTTGTTTATAGGAAATTTTTTTGAATAAATTTTCTCGATCTGTGCCTTGAATATACAGATTATGAAAGTATTGATCGAACCTAATTAGTAGCACATCTTGAGGTTTATAAAAATCAAATCCCCAAGCTTCACTTCTCTTTTTTTCTATTTCCGCTGGTGTTTTTGATTGACAAATTTTGAGAGAAAAATTAGGCAGATTAACTCCATTCCAATCTAACACTTCTAAACTTTTTATTCTGTCAAGACGATAATCATACCAATTTATTTTTGTACCACTCTTATCCTTCTTTGGAGTTTGACCATAAGCAAATAAATAAGGGGCACGTTTAGAATAGTAAATACAAACAGGATAGACTATATAATCTTCCCCTTCATCTTGACGGTCTTGAAAGTTTCTAGCACTAACATAAGTAATTTTTATCGGCGGAATAGGCTGAAAATGCCAAATCTCTTTGAGTTTTTCTCGGAACTCATTTATTCTTGATGATAACTGTTGATGTACGATATATTCCAGCTCTAAAAAAAACCGTTGTTCGTGATTAATTTCCCGACCAAAATCATCAAAAAAATCTGCCAAATCATTTTGAAGAACATTTCCTACCTCTTGATTTTCGATAACTTCTTGTGAAGGTGAATTTCTGGGAAGTCCGGGAAAAGAATTAACTTTAATATATTGAGTTTGAAATTTATTCAGATGATGATTAGTTTTGATTTGTCTCGCCCGCAACCAACCCATTGAAACTAAAGCTTGAAAATCATATTGAAAGTTTTTTCTAGTTTTAGCTAATAAACGAATCTTCTGTTGTTTTGTCTGGTTTTTCTGTGTATTAATTATGCCAAAATTTAATAAATTACTGAGCTGTTGTACGGTAATTGGGTAAAGCTGAATAAATGACTTTTTCCATTCCAGTGCATTAGAACCTATAGTTGGTTCAAATAGCCAATCAGGAATTGTTTTAGCACAAGGACATTTAGAGTCGTGGTAAATAGGAATTTTATCATTTTTATGATAGTCAAAATCTGTAAAAAATTCCTTACACCAGTCATTATAAGTAAATTGAGCGGCCAATTTTACCTTGATTGGATCTGCTTCATCTCCATATATAGAATATAAAATCACCCACAGACGTACAGCTTTAGGTAAATTTTGTTTTAAAGAACCCCGTGCTAATATCTGTAAAAATTCAACGTCAGGGGGAAAGTTAAAAACATCAGCATCTGATGCTGATGTAAAGTTTTCTTGATTCATTATTTTAAATTTTAAGAAGAAAGGCAGAAGTTTATTAATGGATAATGGATAATTGATAATGGATAATTGATAATTACCTCTAGTTAAAACCGTTACGGAATTGAATATAAGGAAATCAAATTTATTCTCTTGGTAGAAAAGAAACGCTTAAAAAAGCGATCCATGTCATTCGCCAAGAAATAAATTTCTGGGCTGCATAGCAGAAGTCATCTTTAGATGACTAAAGATAGCTAATTTATTATGGCGTTCTTAATGAGACTTGATATTACTCCCTACTTCCTATTTTCTAGAGATGTCTATTCTGAATTCTAAATTCTAAATTCTGAATTCTTTTATAGTACCAGATTGTAGAATACCCCTTTTCCTAGTGTGATGTAAAGTAAAAAAGTAAATAAAAAAAGGGAAAAATAGATGAATTCCTACAATATTCACTTAGAAAAAGATACTCTCAAAGTAGACTTTGCTAAAACTCCGAATGGTGAAGCTATTAAAGTTGATGGGGACCAAATTGTCAAAGATGTAGCAAAACAGCTAGAGCAAATGATATCTACAGGAGAACTTACAGGAGGGAAACTACTGAAAATTTCCGGACGTATTTCTGTATTAGCAAGTTATACTTTTGCCCATCAACTGGGACATTTATATGGAGCGATCGCTGTTTCAGACACTCGTTTAAAAGCTTATGTCGTTGTTATCAGCACAACTCCTGACTATCCTTTAGGAACTCGCATTGACTTGGAAACTGGTAAGATTATACAAGTATCTCCTACGCCTTCGGTAGAACCATTATTTTTAACCTATTGGGAAAATGATATTTTAATAGCAAGACTCAAAAATGGTGGAGAATTTGACGGCGATCTAATTCTCAAAGACGCGAAAATACAGTTAGAAAATTTAATTAATTCTGGACAATTACCAGGTGGGAAAAAACTCTTAAAAATCAACGGACGTTCAACAGTATTAGCTAGTTTTTTCATAGCTAATAAATTAGCTCATAAATATAGTGGCATAGCCGTTTTTGACCCCAAACTTGACAGATATGTTACTACTATTAGTCATTCTCCCCATCACCAAGTAGGTGAAATATTAGATGTAGAAAATGCCGTTAATTCTCAACCGATAAAAGTAGTTTTATGCGGACCTGCAAATACTGGTAAAACTGTTTTGCGAGATGGTTTAAAAACAGCTATTTTGAGGTTGGAATCAGCCCCACAAGATTTTTTTTCAATTTCAGGCTGTCCTGATGGAGATGGTTCTTTCTTTCCTGAAACTTTCAAAAATTATCCAGATTTAGCCAAGCAATTAAAAGCTAAATATAAAGCTACATTTACTCCAGAATTTGCCCAAGGAAAGGCACGAGATCTCCAAAGAATTAAAAATTCCTTATTGTTGTTTGATGTAGGAGGAAAAACTTCCCCAGAAAATCAAGTAATTATGTCTGAAGCTACCCATGCTGTGATTTTAGCTAAAACTGAATCTGAAGTTATGGAATGGCAAAAATTTTGTCAAAATAAACTGAAAAAAACTTTACCCATAATCGCAATTATCTACAGCAATTATGAAGCAAAAGAGGATAAAGTTGAGAGAACAGATGCGATTTTAACAGGTATTGTCCATCATCTACAAAGAGGGGAAGATGTTTCTACTCGCCCAATGATACAAGCATTAGCCTCAGAAATTGTCAAGTTAGTAAACCGGTACTAAATTTATAGCGCTAGGGAATAAGGAATAGGGAACCCACCCCTAACCCCGACCGTGGAGGGGAATAATTGATTTTATTTTTTATTTTTGGAGACGTCTATCTGTAATAATTGCTCGCGCTACAGTTTCCCCATTTACATATTGATCTCACTACCAGTAACTCAGAAGTATGAGTATTTTCATTTACTAATTCATAAAATTTGCTTTGAATCAACTCATCACTAAGGAATAATTCCTATGCTAGCGAAATGCTCTTTTCGAGACTAACTGTTTATCTAAGTGCTTTTGTTATTTCCTTTCTTTTTTTGACTTTTGGATCGCTGCTCAACTACTTCCGGTGGCGGACCATAATCTCCATCACTGAAGTATACTCGCTCCACTATATGTTGTGGCTCTACTTCTATCCACAGACGTGCTCCCCCGGCTTGGCTTCTATTGGGTTGATGAGGTTGATAAACGATTTGGCAAGGTCCGTTAATTTTTAGGGCGTGGCAATAATTTTTTTTATCTCCTACTTTTACGGCAACTGCTGGATGAGAAGTTCCATTGTCTCGGTTATAGTCAATGGTCTTTCGCAGAACATGAATAAAGGTATTACCTGTACGTTGATTCTTGTTCCAAGTACCTTCAGGACCACGGCTACCTGGTGTAATCTCTGGCATTCCCCGTTTGTTTAATGGAATCATCCAAAGTCTTTTGATTTTTTGAGCACCTCTGACACGGTTTTGATTTAGTAAAGTTCTTAATCTACCTGTGGAAATATTTAGCAAAAAAGCTGCTTCTGTTGTAGTTGCATACTGTACACTCATAACTATAACGTCTTAGTTTTAATTATATTAAACTATATTAATTAAATATCTAAATGATTTTTAAGTTACCTTAAATTCTAGAAAAAAGTCAATAAGCAAAAATAACTAATACCAATGCTGGCGTTGCACAGTGACGAAGGTTTTTCCTTCTTCCTTGTACGATCATTACACTGCAGCACCACCAATAATTGTAATAAACAATCTTTACCCAGTCTGGTAGGGACGTTGCATGCAACGTCCCTACATTGCAGTTAATTATAGAAGCTGAAACCCTTTTTTATTCCCCTGTTGCCTGTTGCCTTGCACTTAGCGCTATATTAAATTACTCTGCCTAACTCTCAAAATATTGATGAGTCAAAAAAGGCACTTCAACTAATTCCCCTTCCACATCTCCCACTTGTACTTTTAAACCTGCTCCACCAGCTTTTGTCCTGATATAAACTAAACCAAAATAACCATCATTAGTTTCTGTACAACTTGTCAGCTTCCCAACTTTTTCATCTCCAACTTTCACAACATTTCCTAACTCCGCCATCCCATTTAAACGGACTCCCAAAAGTCTTTGTTTTACACCTTTATATGTATTTAAACGAGCAATAGTTTCTTGACCAATGTAACAACCTTTCTCAAAAGAAATGGTATTCCATAAACCAGCTTCCAAGGGGTTATAGTCATCTGTCAGTTCATAGTCTGGCGCGGGACGACCTTCCTGTATTCTCAGTTGTTGCCATAGGCGATCGCCCATAGGTACTGCTCCTATTTCTGTTAACATTTGCCAAACCTTAGCAGCATTATTTATAGGAACTATCAAAGTGTATCCCTCTGTTGCCAACCCACTACCAACAGTCAAGCGAACTTCTACATCTTTAAGACTTATTAACTGGTGACTAGGGTGGGGTGCATCTGAAGAAGTTATCCCTGATAATTTGGCGATCAAGTTTTTGCTTTCTGGCCCTATGAGACTAAATATGGCGTATTCGCTACTAATATCTTTCACTGCCACCCTGTCCATCGGGAATAGATAACGGTCAAACCACTCTATTAACTGTTGACAACGAGTAGGAGAGACTAACAACAAGACCGCATCTTCTGTTACATAAGCTGTTGCTAAGTCAATAGTACGAGCAGTGGGAGTGACAAAAACTGTCTCACAACCTTCACCTGGTTTGAGAATATTGAAATTATTTGTACTTTGGTTGTGTAGAAACCGGAGACGATCTTCGTCGGAAATTTGTATTAGTCCCCAATGAGAGCGATCGCATACAGCTACTCCCTGTTTTGTTGCTTCTATTGCTTGAGTATCATTACCAAAACTAACTGGAATTGAGTCTTGAAAAGTTCCACCATTAGATGTTTGAATATTCTGTAATTCTTGGTTCATAATTATAATTTTTAGGGAATAGGGAACAGGGAACAGGGAACAGGGAACAGGGAATAGGGGACACTTAGAAAAACATTTTCTAGTCTAAGATTCGTCATTAATCTATGTCCTAACCAATTCTTTCTTAGCTATACAAATAGTTATTTTGTTCTGATAAAATATATCATATCTATACTGTTGGTAAATCAGCTATCATATTTTCTACTACTTTTAGAGCTTTTTCGTCAAGATGCTCCCAATTAACACTTCCTTCATCATTGAGTAAGCTAGTATCGACTTCAACTTCTACCGTTTCTTCAGAACTATGAGTAACATGATAATTACTAAAACAAACTTGATAGCAAAGTTCCCAGATATCAATACTAACTTTTTGGTCTTGATATTCTAAATCTAATCTATAACCTGGAATAGGTGTTTGTATTTCTTGATAATCTCCTTGCCAAACAGAATTATCTAGTTTTTTACGAATATGATCTAATAATCTGATGAAAGCAGGTTGCATTAGTAGTTCAGCTTGTTTCCAGGCAGTAATGTTATTAATTTTCGGCTTCATTTAATTTGATTGAGAAACATTAGACTTCTTAGATAAATTAGGGAATAGAGAGATAAAATTGTTTATTTCATATCTTGAATTGGTTTAATTAAAACTTTTGCCAGAGGTCTATTCATTAATATAGTGTTTGTTAGGAATAATTATTTACATTTTGTCAATCTTTTAACTTTTGACTTTTAAACTTTTGCGCCAATACTATCTCACTTTTGATTTTTAATTTTTTAATTTTGATTTTTAAACTTTTGCGCCAATATTATCTCACTTTTGACTTTTAATTTTTGACTTTTGACTTCATTATGGGAACTCAATTATGTTATTGTTAATTATTAATTAATATTTAATGGCTAAAGTCAAAAAGTAATGGTTAAACAGCGCGTACTCTCTGGAGTTCAACCAACTGGAAACCTTCATATTGGAAATTATTTAGGTGCTATTCGCAACTGGGTGGAGGATCAAAAAGAATATGATAATTTCTTCTGTGTAGTAGACTTACACGCTATTACAGTACCACACGATCCAGCAAATCTAAGTAAAGATACTTATACTATTGCAGCCTTATATTTAGCCTGTGGTATAGACCTGCATTACTCTACCATATTTGTACAATCTCATATTCCAGCTCATAGTGAATTGACATGGTTACTGAACTGTATTACTCCACTGAATTGGTTGACGGATATGATTCAATTCAAGGAAAAATCAGTTAAACAAGGAGAAAATGTCGGTACAGGTTTATTAGATTATCCAGTTTTAATGGCTGCTGATATTTTACTTTATGATGCAGATAAAGTTCCTGTAGGAGAAGACCAAAAACAACACTTGGAGCTTACTCGTGATATTGCAGTTAGATTTAATCATCAATTTGGTAACGAGGAAAAAATACTAAAATTACCAGATCCTTTGATTAGAAAAGAGGGTGCGCGGGTAATGAGTTTGACGGATGGTACTAGCAAAATGTCTAAATCTGACCCTTCAGAATTGAGTAGAATTAGTTTATTAGACCCACCAGATGCAGTTACAAAAAAAATTAAACGATGCAAAACAGACCCAGTTAAGGGTTTAGAATTTGATAATCCTGAACGACCTGAATGCAATAATTTATTAACCCTTTATAGATTATTTTCAGGCAAAACAAAAGAAGAAGTAGCAGTAGAATGTCAGGATATGGGATGGGGACAATTTAAACCTTTATTAACTGAGGCAACTATTGAAGCTTTGAAACCAATTCAAACAAAATATAAAGACATAATGGATGATAAAGGTTATCTAGAATCTGTTTTAGCTGAAGGTAGACAAAAAGCAGGGGCAGTTGCTAATCAAACCTTAGCAAAAGTAAAAGCAGCTTTAGGTTATTCTGTGCCAATTTGATAGGGAACAGGGAACACCGGAGCTGGGAACAGGGAATAGTTGGAAAAACATTTCCTAGTCTAAGATTCATCATCCGCATAAGTCCTAACTAATTATTTCTTAGCTCTAGTAGTTAACTACTCAAATAAAGCTCAAATTAGTAACTTATTTATTTTGATCGAGGGCAATTATTCTCAACTGCAGTTAAGTGGATTAACTCATTGAAAAAGTGATTTTAAAGTTGGATAATTATGTTTCAAGAATTGATAATTGATAATGGTAATTGATAATTACCTCTTCCTTTTAGGGAGAGGATTGAATAAAAGGAAAAAATTTATTTTTTTTCCCTTGAAAGGGGAAGCTTTAAACCTGAATTATTTAATTATTTAATTATTAATTCTTCGGTAAGTTCAAAGTGAAATTATAATTTGTTAATGAGCAACAATGATATTTGCTCTGCCATCGTATATTCTGAAATTTCCGTTGTTAATGAAAGTAAATGGTAGTTAGTTAAAAAAGATTTTTATTTAATCTATCGAATAGTCTGAAAAATTAACAACTTAACCACAACTAAGTAATAAATAAATGAATAGATTTCGCAATGCAGTAAAATCGGGAGAATTTTTAGTAACTGCTGAAGTAGCACCACCAAAGGGAGCTGACCCCACTCACATGATTGAGATGGCCTCAACACTAAAAGGTCGGGTTCATGCTGTTAATGTCACAGATGGCAGTCGTGCTGTTTTGAGAATGTCTTCATTGGCTGCCTCAATTATTTTGAAAAATAATGGCATAGAGCCAATATGTCAAGTAGCTTGTCGCGATCGCAACCGTATTGGGTTACAAGCTGATCTAATGGGAGCTTCAGCATTGGGGCTTAATAATATTTTAGCTCTCACTGGGGACCCCGTAAAGGCAGGAGACCATAAAGATGCCAGAAGTGTGTTTGATATGGAGTCTACACGTCTATTAAAAATGATTGCTAAGTTAAACCAAGGGATAGATTGGAATGAGAAAGCTTTACCGGATGGAGCTACAGATTTATTTGTCGGTGCTGCTGTCGATCCTCAGTCCCCTAGTTGGTCTGGATTAAAAAAACGATTTGAGCGGAAATTATTAGCAGGGTGTCAATTTTTTCAAAGTCAATTAATTTCTGATTTTGATAAGTTAGAAAAATTTATGAATCAAATTGCAGTTGATAGTAATAAGCCAATTTTAGCTGGAATATTTTTACTTAAATCTGCCAAAAATGCTGCTTTTATTAATAAGTATGTGCCTGGAGTTGATATACCAGAACATATTATTAATCGTTTAGCAAAAGCTGAAAAACCTTTAGAGGAAGGAATAAAAATTGCTGCCGAACAAGTACAAATTGCTAGTAAGATTTGTCATGGAGTTCATTTGATGGCAATTAAGCGAGAAGATTTAATTCCTAGAATATTAGATATGGCTGAAATTTCTCCTATTTAAGAAGGAAGAAGGAAGAGGGAAGAAGGAGAAAGGAAGAAGAAAGGACTGAAAAATATGGCGTTTTCATAAGAAGAAGGAAGAAGGAAGGACTAAAAAATATGGTTTTGTCTGAGTTTTAAGCTTTTGATACAGTAGATTCCATTTCTTGAGTAGGGCAGTGGGGAGTGGGGAAGAACTAAAAACAAGAATAATTAACATTAACTGGTCTTATCCATAAATTATCAATTACTATTCCCTATTCCCTATTCCCTCTTTTGATAACTGAACTCAACCTTTATGAAAAAACTGCTTTAATATTTCAGTAGGTTTTCTATCCCAAGTATCAATATGCTCATAAATTAATCCATCTTGATTCAATTTATAAGTAGAATAACCGTTAAAAAAAATTCTGGCTCGCCAAGGAACTCTTAATACTCCACGAACAGTCCAATTTGCCAAAATTATATTTTCTTCTGTTTGCTGAACATCGTGTAAATCAAAATAGAGTTCAGTGAAAAATAACTGACCATGAAAACGTAAAGTCCAAAAAATAATTCGATAATTGAACTTCCACTTGAATGTATTAACTGGGTCTTTAAAAAAAATATCTTTAGTATAAATATCGTAGGAAATATCCTTTTCAAACAGAGTAGGTAAATCCAAATTTAGGGTATCAATAACTTGTTCAACTTTCACTCTAATTTTCCTCAGAAAAAATTGATATAGTGCTAGGGAATAGGGAATAGGGAATAGGGAAGAAGAAAAAAACGAATATATATTAACTAAGATAACTGCTATATTCTTTATTTTAAAGGAACACCTCAATTCTCATATCTGAGAGGATATCTGAAAAGTTTTTTGATACTGCATTTTCCCCCCCGATCAAGCCAAATTTGGGGGGAACAAGAGTCAATTTGCTTGCTCTAGTCCCCCAAAATTGGGGGATGCGCGGGGGCGAGTGATGTAGCAAATGGGACTTATCAGACAACCTCTGATTCCTGATTGCTATATCTAGACTAGAGTGTATAGCGCTCCGCGCAAGGCAAAAGTCAAAAGTCAAAAGTTAAAAGTAATCCCTCACTTAGTTTAAGCCTTTGTAAATGTCCTAACCTTTGTTTCGACTGCTATACTTAAAAAATAGTCAGCGTAAGTTGAAATAGCAGTTTTATCTTTTCTTTTGCGGGTTCAATACCCCACCGTCAAACGAAGTCAGAAGTCAGAAGTCAGAAGTCAGAAGTTATTTTTGTAACGGGTATTTGAGCAAGGCTCTAAAAATATTGCGCCTTAAAAGGCGGGGTTTTAAACCCATGCTATTTTGATAAGACACGGAGTGGCCGATCATTGACTATCCATAAAGCAATTTTCTCTTCTGCCTTCTGCCTTCTGCCTTCTTCCTTCTTTAACTCCCCCGGCGGGAAGTCCCGCGCTCTCCCGTAGGGGAGCGTCGGGATGA
>NZ_CEZPJD010000080.1:12035-16998 GCF_983059655.1 Okeania sp. | reverse complement strand
TTATTTTCAACATCTTCTATGGAAGTATCTGAAACTACTCCTAATATAAATCCACTGTCTGACAGTCTAATTACCGTGTCATCATCGAATAATTCATAAACTAACCCTTCAGAAGGAATGAAATTAGCAACTACGACAATTCGATCGTTATCTGTGACACTAAAATCAGTAATCAAGTCAGCTTGGTCGATTTCTTCTATGCCATCAATAATATCAGCTCGCAGAATAAAACTATCTGCACCCAAACCACCAGTCAGAGTATCAACATCATAATCCCCAACAAGAATATCATCACCTTTGCCACCTATTAACTCATCATTACCTTTTCCACCTCTAATAAAGTCTTGACCGTCACGACCGCTAACTGTATCATTACCTTCGTTACCACTAAGGATATCTGTACCATTACCACCAGATATTTCGTCGTCACCTGCCAAACCCATAATTGCGAAAGATGAAGCAGTATCAACGTCGCTTATTTCAAAGACATCAATCACATCATCACTTTCTATTCCGATGATGGTTGTGAAAGAAGAATCAACAACTTCTATATCCAGCACGCTCTCACTATCATCATTTTCAGCTACCTCAGTTGTTTCTTCTGAGTCTTCATCTTCGTCAACAGCGCTAGCTATTTCATCACCCTCGCCTTCATCATTATCTTCACTATCTGAATTTTCTTCTACTTCTGCTCCCTCTTCTGCTTCTTCTTCTCCTTCAACTTCTTCATCAACAGTTTGCGCAATTTGACTGGCAAGGATAGGCTGCTCTATAGATGCCTCAACAATATCATCCTGGGCAGAATTAGCATCACTATCGTCATTTTCAGTATCTTCATCCATAGAAAGAACGTAAGATACCTTCACTTTATTGTCCACATTAACCCAATCATTGAGTAAATCTGAGTCAGTAGCTATCTCTGAAGCTCTACTAGATACATCTCCGTCAACTACCCTAGCGACAAGAATGCGATCGCCTTCTCTCAGGTCTTGGACAAAATCAAAATTATCAGTAACTTCACCAAATACTGCATAACCGCCATCCAGTTGATTGGCAATATTATCTAAAGAGAAGTAAAATTGAGAAGAAGCTGTATCTAGTGCTTGAGAGCGAGCCATAGCTATTACCCCTGCTTCATGGGATAACTCTACTGGATCGGCAACTACTTCGTTATAGATAATCTCTCCTGTTTCTGCAACTTGAATTTCCAAAGGTATTTCCCGTGGTGCTTCTGTTGCAGGGTTAATAAATTTCCCCGAGCCTAAATCTTCAATTAAAAAATCTGGGTCTCTGCCCTGGGGGTCGCCACCTTGAACTACAAAACCTTCCACAAACCGATGAAATGCCAGAGCATCATAGAAATTTTGCTCTACCAGATCGACAAAGTTAGCGGCTGTTACTGGAGCAGCAGCGGAATTGAGTGTAACAGTAATTTTTTCTCTCTCACCACGCTCCTCTTCATTCTCATTTTCCTCTTCTTCATTTTCATTTTCCTCTTCATCTTCTTCCTGAGAGACCTTCTGTACCACCATTTCTACTGTGACTTCTTGGCCTTCCAGATCGGGTAATTCTAGCTCTTCTAAATATTCTTCGGTACTTTTTGTTTCGTCCATTTGTTAATTGATTCCTTATTTTTCTAAAATTTGCTACTTCATTATATTCTATTTGAAAAGAGAGAGTAGGAAGTAGGGAGTGGGGAATAGGGAGAAATAATTGATAATTTCTACAGGATAATTGATTTGACTTTTTATTATTGGAGATGTCTATTAGTTAAAACTAAAATACTTAACTTTACCGAATAATTAAGGTTTCAAGCTTCTCATGAGCAAGGAGAAACAAGCGGTCGAAGAATGGCAAGGTTTCCTCACTATATCCAATCGACCAAGACAGAAAAATTTTTCCTTTGAGTCAATCCTCTTCTTTTTAAGGAAAGACGATTATTAATTATTAATTATTAATTATTAATTATTAATTGTTTAAATTATCCAATTCTCAAAGCTGCATCTCCAAAAGGCAATGCATCAGGAACAAAAACTGTGGGAAAATCGACAAAGAAACTGGAACTTCTCACTTCTTCTACTGTCGAATTATTCACAGTACCAAGAATAATATTATCTTCCTCTGTTTCACCTTCTAATTGAATAACTGTACTATTTTCTTCTTGAGTAAAAGATAGAGAAGAGATTTGTACCGAAACACCTATTCTATCCCCTTCTAAAAAATTAAAATCTTCAATTGTATCTGCATTATTTTCTTCATTATCAATTAATGCCAAAATAAAAGTATCTGCTCCTGCTTCACCAGCCAAATTATCTGTACCAGCATCACCAATTAAAATATCATTTCCTTCACCACCACTTAATAGATCGCTATCTTTTCCACCGCGTAGAAAATCATCTCCTCTACCACCGAATAAAGTATCATTATCTAAGTTACCATTGAGAATATCACTATCGGGACCACCAGATAATAAATCAAATCCTTTTCCACCCCGAAGATAATCGGAACTATCTCCACCATTTAAACTATCATCTCCTTGATTACCATTAATTACATCATTAATTATTGAACCTGTAATTTCATCATTTCCTTCTAATCCCAATACACCAAATACTTCTTGAGATAATTCTGTAGAAATAGGAAAAATATCGTCTCCTTCAGTTAAAACTTGGAAGAAATCAATAGGTAATGGAATATTGGCACGATTAACAATATTAATAAAATTATTCAGTAGAGTACTATCAGTAATAATTTGTGAAACTCGACTAGGAATTATTCCTTGAGTAACTCTTGCAGTAGTAATACTATCCCCTAATTCTATTTCTTCTATCACATTTAATCCATCTATTACATTACCAAATATGGCAAAACTACCATCTAATACTGATAAATCATTTAAGGGAATATAAAATTGAGAAGATGCAGAATTTAACTCCGTTGTACGAGCCATTCCAATTGCACCTACTACATTTGGCAGTTGTAATGGAGGAGAAACTATTTGATTATAAATAATTTCTTGCCCAAGTCCTAACGGCCGAATTTCTAAAGGAATAAATCGAGTTTCATTTGTGAGTGGATCGACAAAATTACCACTTCCTAAAAGTTCTAAAGGAACATCTGTGTTTCTACTGAAAGGGTCTCCTGCTTGAACTAATGAAAATTGTGGTTGATTTTCGATGCGATGAAATCTGACACCATCATAAAAATTTCGTTCTACTAAATCAACAAAATTACCTCCAGTTATTGGTGCATTTATACCATCAACTTCTATAGTAACTATTTGATTGTCGATAACCATTAATACTGTTACCGGACTGGAGATTTGTGGTAGATCTTCTTCCATTTTTACTGATTTTATGGGTAAAGTTTTTGTACAAGTTGCTTATTATATAGTAATTTTTCTGGCTTTTCTGATAAACGCTATTTTTCCTCAAAATCAGAAATATTAGATTAGAAGAACTTCCTCAAAGAAAATTTGTTCCTAAATTTATCTTTTCTTTTCCGGGTTTGATACCCACCGTCAATGGGAATGCTTAAGAGGATATCTGAAAAGTTTTTTGATACTGAATTTTGCCCCCCTAACCCTCCAGGGCTAATTCATTGTCACGAGAGAAAAAAGAAGTAGGGGAGTGGGGAGTAGGGGAGTGGGGAGTAAAGTCAATTCATCGTCACGCGATCGAAAAATTGTATAGCGCTGCGCGCAGGCAACAGGCAATAGGCAACAGGCAACAGGGGGAATAAAAAGCTTATCATATAAGACTTTTAGCTATTGGACACTTCCTGCAATTTGTAAATATGCCAGCGCACATTGCTATATCTTTTGAAATTTTGAAATTTCGTACATCTTAACTAGAATTAGTTAACTAAAAATATAGGGTTGTAAATATTCTCGCTACGACAATGAATTAGCCCTGCCCTAGCCCCCCAACTTTAGGTGGAACAAGAGTCAATTTGCTTGCTCTAGTTCCCCTTTATTAATTCCCCTCCCGTCCCCCTTGGAAAGAGGGAAGCCAGATGTTGCTTCGCTTTTTGTTGAACGGGGGAAGCCAGATGTTGCTTCGCTTTTTGTTGAAAGGGGGATGCGCGGGGGCGAGCGATGTAGCAAATGGGACTTCTCAGACAACCTCTAAAATTGCTTGGAGTTTTAACAAAGGCACTTATGCTAAGGGCAGAAGGAATAATTGTTGGGGCTTTATACCCTTCTTCTCTTCAGTCACGGGCACTATGCAGGAGCCAGAATTCCCTTCTGCCCTCTGCCTTCTTCAAGTAAACTTATATAAAGTAGAGTTTTCATCATGAATTATGACCACCCGTCGGAATCTAATTAGCATATTTTTAGCTAGCTGTTTAGCTTTGATAACTTGGTTTAACTTTATTCCTAATACTTGGGCACTTGGAGGCAAGTTACCGGAGTTAAACCAGCCAGCACCAGAATTTACTTTACCCACAAATACTGGAGATGGAGAAATCTCTTTATCTGATTATCAAGGTAAGTGGGTTGTGCTTTATTTTTATCCTAAAGATTTTACTTCTGGTTGTACTATTGAAGCGCGTAGGTTCCAGCAAGATTTACCAAAATATATTTCTAGAAATGCTCAAATTTTAGGTGTTAGTGCAGATGATATAGACTCTCATGCAGAATTTTGTGATTCTGAAGGATTGAAATTTCCATTGTTAGCTGATATGCATGGAAGTGTTAGTAAAGCTTATGGTTCATGGATGAATTTTTTCTCAATGCGACATACTTTTATTATCAACCCAGATGGAATATTAGAGGAAATTTTTCTAGGAGTAAGACCTCCTATTCATAGTCAAGAAGTTTTGGCACGTTTGGATGAGTTACAGCAGATTTAATTAAGTTAATTAAGTAGGGAGTTATCCACCACTCCCTAAGCTTAAGATGCATTTTAAATGCGTCTTAGCAAGTCAGAAGTCACAAGTAATAAAGGTTATATTTTTAATT
>NZ_CEZPJD010000080.1:3311-11935 GCF_983059655.1 Okeania sp. | reverse complement strand
TTGTATCTGATGAATATGAAAACCGCTATATCATTTATTTGATAATTAAATATCAACACCTTTTCCACAAAAAATTATCATTTTTAAGTTAATCTATTAATCTATGGAAGAGAAAATAACTAAAAATTAAACCTGCAAGCTAATTTATGCTTAATTTACTAAATAAAAGATTATTTTGGTTCTTAGCATTACCAATAATTGTTATAAATGGTTGGGCTTTATTACAAATATTTCAATATTTTGGTCGGATAATTACAATAGCAGTCTCTGCAACTTTACTCTCCTTTTTGTTAGATTACCCAGTTATTTTTTTGCAAAAAAATAAAGTAAAACGCCCCAGAGCAGTTATTTTAGTATTCTTAGTAGCATTAGTAATTATATTAGTTTTAGGGGTTATTCTAATTCCCCTACTACTAGAACAACTTACCGGATTTATTGAAAAATTTCCTAGTTGGCTCGCATCAGGCAATCAACAACTAGAATCATTTGACCAATGGGCATATAAACGTAAATTACCGATTAACTTAACCCTTTGGGCAAATAGATTTACAGAAAGTTTATCTTCTCAATTGCAGGATATTACAGGAGACATTATTAGTTTTATTGTTAATACATTAGGCAGAATTTTTGATATTTTGATCGCCATCATTATTACTTTTTATTTAATGTTGCATGGCGATCGCTTGTGGGATGGAATATTTAATTGGTTGCCTAATCATCTAGAAGTTTATGTACGCAAATCATTAAGACAAAATTTTCAAAATTACTTTATTGGCCAAGCTACATTAGCTTGTTTCATGGGTGTAGCTATGACCATCGGTTTATTATTTTTAGGAGCTCCTTTTGGTTTATTATTTGGCATCGGAATTGGTTTAATGACTTTAATTCCTTTTGGTACAGCTTTAGGTGTAACTCTCGTAAGTTTATTGATAACTTTAGAAAATTTTTGGCTAGGTATAAAGGTATTAATTGTGATAGTTTTAATCGAACAAGCAATTGAAAACTTTGTTGCTCCTAGAATACTAGGAAGCTTCACTGGTCTTAATCCTGTCTGGATTTTAGTCAGTTTATTAGTGGGGGCACAAGTATGGGGAGTTTTGGGTTTATTAATTGCTGTTCCCATAGCAGGTTTTGTCAAAAATACTGTTAATTATCTCCGCTACTATTCAGAATTTAATTAGGGTTTACTGAAAAAGTCTTATGGGTGAGGGTAGGAGTCAGGAGTCAGGAGTCAGGAGAAATAGGAATTATAGAGGAGGTAGTATAGGTTAAACTGATTTTTACTTCATTAAAAAGCATAATGCTCTCGCATTATGCAGGAAATTCTTACCTTAAAATTCATACTATTTCTCTGCAACAATGCCCTTAATAATTGCTGTTCATACCTTATTAAACTAACTATTTTTATCTCTATATTAAGTTCAACTTCATGGAGATATTCTATCAGAAAAAGTAAGATTTTTCCTTCTACCCTCTTCCTTCTTCCTTCTACTATAAAAATAGTTTTCTATTCTGCTCTGTAGAGTTTAACTTTTCTTCCAAAGTTTGCCAATCTTCTTGTTCAATGTGTTGAATAAGCTGGTCAATTTGTTCGCGAAAAGAATAGAGCGATCGTAACACCTCTCCATGATTATACTTGGCCATCATTAGTCCTAATTCGGGATTACCCCCTCCCACACGGCTTGTATCACGGAATCCAGAACTAGCAAAATCTTGTGCTAACTTGAAAACTATAGGGTTCGTCTCGCTCATACAAGCAAGAATCAAACTAGCACTGGCCATCACAGGCAAATGAGAAATCCAAGCAACAGCTCGGTCGTGTTCGTGAGGATCGCAGAAGTAAACTTTACTCTTGAGCTTCCTAGCTATTGCCTCAACTTTCTCTATAGACTCTAGGGGAGTATTTTCCGTAGGGGTTAAAATATAGGGCCTATTTTGAAATAAATCCAACTGAGCCACCTCAATTCCATTTTCTGCCTTGCCCGCCATGGGGTGTCCACCTACAAAATTCGGCCAAAGGTGGAAAACAGCTTCCACAATAGGTACCTTAACTGAGCCGACATCAGTTACAATTGTAGCCGGAGAAAGAAAAGGAATCAGCTCTTCTAAAGTAGGAATGATAACAGCTATGGGAGTACAAATAAACACTACATCAGCAATAGATAGTAAAGATAGATCCAAACTGGCCTCATCAACAGCCCCAAGAGCGAGTGCCTTTTGACAAGTTTGTTCTCGACGAGATACCCCAAGAACACGATAACCTAGGGTTCTTAAATCTAATCCAATTGAACCACCGATTAAACCTAATCCAACAATACCTATATTAATCATAATTAAATGGGGACCATACCAGGGTGCGCCCTAATGATAATCGAAGAACTTCAAAAAAAATATGCTGCTGGTGAAAGAGACTTTACTGACTTCAATCTTTTTGAGGCCAATCTTAGCGGTATTAATCTCAGTGGTGCAAACCTTAGCGGAGTAAATCTCAGTGTTGCTAACCTCAGTGGCGCAAATTTAACTGACACTAATCTTAGTAAAGCTAAACTTAATATTACTAAACTTAACGGCGCTCATCTTAGTGGCACTAACTTAAATGATGCCGATCTTAATGTAGCCAATCTAGTTTTAGTTAATCTGAAAAAAGCTCAATTAGTTGGTGCCAAATTGATCAGAGCAGAGCTAATTAGAGCAGAATTAAGTGAAGCTAATCTATCTTTTGCTGATTTAAGTGGAGCAAGTCTGGTAGAAGCCACCCTCAGAAAAACGAATCTTAGTGGTGCTAACTTAAAGGGGTCTAACCTGCGCTTTGCTTCTCTGACAGGAGCTAATTTAATAGAAACTAATCTGCAAGGAGTAGACCTTAGTGGTGCTGACCTTAGTGGCGCTGACCTTAGTGGTGCTGAATTGAGACAAACTAATTTGACTGGTGCTAACTTGAATGGAGCTGATTTAAGTGGAGCTAATTTACGTTGGGCTAGTCTGGTTGGAGCTAATCTCAAGTGGGCTAATGTTAGTGATGCCAAGCTAAGTGGTGCCGACTTAAGTAGAGCTGATTTGTCCCAGGCTAATCTCTTAAATACTAGCTTAGTTCATGCTGATTTATCAAATTCTTGTTTAATTGAAGTAGATTGGATTGGAGCAGACTTAACCGGTGCGACTTTAACAGGTGCAAAAATTTATGGTGCTTCTCGCTTAGGAATTAAAACAGAAGCAGCAATCTGTGAATGGTTTGATTTGAGCGCTAATGGGGATAGAAGTAAAGTCCATTATCTCAATGCTGAAAAAATAACAAGTTTCTTTCACGAAACTCTTCCTAAAGTAAAAATTATTGTTGATGCTCCTTTAGATAGTTCTAGCCATTATGCTCTAGCAGCAACATATTATCAAATTAGTAAGTATTTACCAGAGTTAAACCAACCACCTTCTATACAGATTAACTCTTGTCGAACAATAATCTCGTTTCAAATGAAAAGCGACAAGAAATTATTTGCTACTGCTTATGCTGCTATTGTTGCTTTTAATGATGCTGCTAAAACTCAAGAGAAAATTAGCAATATTATGAAAATGCTTAATTCTCAAGATCCAGACTATTTAACTCCTCAAACGGCTAAAAAAATCCAGCAGCTCATTACAGTTTTAAATGAATCTATTGAACAAGTTAATCAAATTAATAAAGATAAGGAATTACTGAGATTTTGCAACGGAATTAAGTTTTTTCAGATACCAACAAAAGTAACTCTCCTGAATTCAAGCGCTCAAAATTTTAATGTTTACCATCATCCTACATTTGGTAAGCGAATAATTAATAAATTTGGTAAAAATAATGGAGCAGAAACTATTATTCAAGTACCTCAAACAGAGTCATATTCTATAAATACAGTTATGGATTTCCTAGATGGTTTTTATAACTTTGAAAATTAGATATAGCAATCCTATTTTATTCGTGTCAAAAATCTTACTGCTTTTTAGGGAACAGCGGTCAGACCCTGCGTCGCCGTCAGCTCGCTTGCGAAATGATTACCAAGAGAGGGAACAGGGAATAGGGAACAGGTGAGAGTTTCAGTTTTTTTATTTACTTTTTGATTACCCGCAACCTATTTAGGATTGCTATATATGTCTCTTTTAAAAGAGGGAGTAGGGAGTAGGGAGTAGGGAGTAGGGGGAAAGAATTGATGAATAACAGTGCAATAAAAGAGCATGATTTTTGATTGTTGGAGATATCTATCTATAGTAATTAAATATCAATATCCTCACTTCTTGGCCTAAAAACCCAACATTAGCAAAGATACGGTTAGGGCTTCTATATGTCTCTTCTAAAAGAGGGATTAGGGAGTAGGGACTTTGCATACAAGTCCGTGCAGAGTAGGTGGAAATAATTAATGAATAAGAGTATGATAATTAATTTTATTTTTAATTATTGGAGATTGTTTGTCAGGGGAATGTCATTGTCATTTCAGTTTAGATTGAGACAAAAGTTTCTGATGGTGAAATAGTTTGAATTAAAAAAGTGTCTCATCCTTAAGTTAAACAACTATAAATCTTGGTTTAGGATTGGTTAGGTGGCAAGAATTATGAGTAGCTAACCAAAATCTTAACTTTCCTGGGTAACTCACGGAATATACTGAAGATTAAGCAAATATGCTGCCTTAATCTTTGCTTGTACATTGACTTTCTTAAGACAATATCTTTAATCATAATGATTATCTAAAATTTTAAATTTTATTCTTTAAGAGTGGTTTGTTATACTTTTATTTAAGGTAACAATACCAGAATAAAATATTTGTTATGTCAGTATAATATAAAACTTGTATACAATACAATACAATGAATTTAGATTGACTAAAATATTGTCATAGAAAGCAGGATTTTATAAAAAGATATTTATAGTTTTTTCCTATCCCCTAAAGTTTTGAATTTTGTACTTCACCTAATTGCAACATATTATAGCATAGTAGAGTTAAAAAGAAAATTAGGCATCAAATTTCATCTTCAATGCCAAAGTTAATATAAATACAGAAAATTACGATTATATGAAGTCAAAAAATTAACAATAAAAATTTTGTGGTCTTACATATTGCATGCCACTGGTAAGTCTTAGTTCAATGAAATATTTTGTATCTTTATGATTAATGTAGTAGTGTTAATTTGAATTTTGTATAATAGCATTTTTACAAAAATAATGTTACAAATAATAAGTGCATTCAGTTCAAAAGAAACATGCAAAAGATGTCTATTTGACAAGAAAGATCATTTATGAACTAAAAACTGGTACTGAAGCTATTCATTATGACTCAGTGACTCCTAAGAAAAACCCTATCTACTTGTAGCAAATATTTATCAATTTGGTATAAAATATTTTGAAATAAGGGAAAAGGCTGTTCTATTTATTTTCTCTTCCTAGATTTTTTACAAATTACTTAAGACTACTATATCCCGAAAATTAATATTGACTTTAAGTCTAACAGTTAACTTGATTAGATTACCTACTTTTATTTTGCACAAATAACTAACCTTAGATAAAAAATCATATTAAATAATTATATATTTAGTCAACTTAACTTAATCAACAACAGATGCCAGAAGAAATACTCAGAAGATACGAATTACTCAAAAGATATGCACAAGGGGAAAGAAATTTTACTGACATAAACCTGACAGAAGTTAACCTCAGTAAGATGAACTTAAGTCAAAGTAATTTCAGTAATGCTATCTTATTTGTCTCTAATCTTAGTGGTGCTAATCTTAGTGAATCAAATTTTAGTAAAGCTAATCTCAATGTAGCTCGCCTTAGTAATGCTAATCTCAACAAGGCAAAATTGAACCAAGCTACTTTAAATGTGGCCAATCTAGTCCGAACTAATCTGAGGGAAGCTACATTAGTTAGAGCTACATTAGTTAGAGGAGAATTAGTCAGAATAGATATGACTCTAGCTAATCTCAACAGAGCTAATCTCAGCGGTGCTGATATGAGAGAAGCTATCCTGACAGAAGCAAACTTTAAGCAAGCTAACCTTAGCGGCGCAAATCTTCGAGTGGCCACAATACAAGGAACTCATCTGGAACAAGCTATTCTGCATAGTGCCGATCTAACAAAAGCAAATTTACAAGGAGCCGATCTTACCAATGCTGAATTAAGACAGGCTAACTTAAGTATGGCTAATCTCCGGAATGCTAAGTTTAATGGAGCTAATCTGAGATGGGCTACTCTTAACGGAGCTGACTTAACTAATGCTAACCTGAGTAATGTTAAGCTGAGTGGGGCCAATCTTCATAAAGCAAATTTAACTAATACAAAATTAACTAATGCTAGTCTAGTTCATGCTGATTTAACTGAAGCCAATCTGATTAGAGCTGATTTAGTGGGAGTAGATTTATCAGGGGCAATTTTGACCGGAGCAAAACTTTATGAAGTTCCTAGATTAAATATTAAAGCTGATGAAATTGTTTGTGAATGGATTGATACTAGCCCCAATGGAGATAATAGCCAAGTATATTATTTTAAATCATCAGCAGAATCTAAGAGATTTTTTAGCCAACAATCTCCAACTGTTCAAATTATTGTTGATTCACCTTTAGATCTCAAAGCTAATGTAGCTCTCGCTACAACTTACTATCATTTAGGTAAGGATTATGATTGTGTTACTCGTCCTCCCAGTATTGAAGTTAGCTACCGAAAAACTATTTTGAATTTTAGAGCAGACAGTGATGAACTCTTATTTTTGCTAGCATTTATTGTGATTTTTCCTTTCGCTGATGCTAAAAAAGCTCAAACTAATGTGATAGAAATTGTTAAAAATATTCCTTTACAAGAAATGAATACCAAGATATTAGAATTAGAAATAAAAATGGAACAGCTTGTCAAAAAAAATCAGCGAATTCAAACAATTACCGACTCTGTTAGAGGCAAAATGGCTTTTTTTTCCAGTCCTACTCAGTTGATTTTAAATAATTCTAGCAGTCAGAGTTTAGTATTGAGTAGTAATCCAGACTTTGATAAAAAAAACTGTCAAGATATAAGAGAACAAACATTTGCTTTGCCTCCTGAAAGTAAGGTGGTTGATTTTATCAACAGCTTTTATTATATGGGTTAAAGTTTGTGATCGAAGTAGAAGTCCATAGATCCCTGCTTAATTTTCTGCGATCGCAAAATCAACCTCACTGGCCTCATAATTTGACGATGGCACGTTTAGTAGCGAGGGCCTTGCGATTGGGACGTAGTGCTTTGATTCAAACAGGGTCTCCACCAGGTAGTCATAATCAACAATATCAGTTAAGCTACCTACTACCAATATTAATGTGGCCTCAAAAAACAATATTAGTTGCTCCTCAGTCAGTACAGGAACATTTACTTACGGTAGAAATTCCTAAGTTACTTGCAAATAATTCATACACTAGCTCACCACTGCCCAATAAAGTAATCCAAACCTATACACAACAAGAATCTGACTTTAATGGACTACTCCTGATAACTCCTGAAGCTTGGTTAATGAACAAATGGGAAAATGAGCAGTTCTCTCCAGGTACTCCTACAATTATAGATTGGGCAGATGAGCTAGAAACTTGGGTTCAAAATTATTTAACTACCAGTTTTTTATCTGCTGACTGGAATCAACTGATGCAAGTTTACTCCGATCAAGCTGACTTTATTCGTGAAGCTAGGATAAATTTAACACGATCCCTCTTTCAACATCCAGCAAACCCCTACAGTTGCTATTTAATTGAACAAGATGAGGAGCAGATTTTACAAAATCTAATCGAACGTTTATCATTGGCCTCAAGAAGCAAGGAATTACATAGTAATCATCTGAATCATGATTTTTGGGTGAAGTGGCAAAGCCATGGACAATTAAGGTGGGCAGAAATTCATCGCCAGAGAGGATCGTTTTCTTTACACTGCACTCCTTGTGATTTATCTGAAGCTCTAAAAGATATATGGACTCAACAACCTGTAGTAATTATTGGAGGCGCATTAGATTTAGAGGCCCAAGCTTCTAATTATAGAAAGATGATGGGGTTAGGGGACTTGACTTGCGTGAAATTTTCTCCCGATCGCCACAGTGAGATGATTCAACTATATCTGCCCAATGGTTTGCCCATGCCAAATACACCTAAATTTCAGGAAGCATTAATTCAAGAAATTAGGACTTTATTGTATATCAGTTCTAGTGCTATTGATGGATTAATAGCGATCGTCATTGGAGATGTACCACTGAAAGCTCAAGTGGGTGCTATCTTGGCCTCTGAATTTGGTTCCCGAGTTCAAGTAGAAACAAATTCTCCTGGAGTACAAGGCATTTTGATTACTGGCTGGGAGTTTTGGCAAAAGTATCAAAAGGAATTAAAAGCACCTAAATTATTGATAATTGCTACTTTACCTCTCCCATCTTTGGAAAGTCCCTTAGTATCTGGACGAGTAAATTTTTATAAGCAACAGGGTTTAGATTGGTTTAGATTATATCTTTTGCCAAAGGCATTACAGGAATTGCAACGTTCTATTGCTTCTGTTAGAGAGTCTCAAGGTGTTGTTGCTTTGCTGGATAGTCGTGTAATTCGTCGTAGTTATGGCAAGCAAGTTTTAGCAGCTCTTAGTCCTTTTGCTAAGATTGATTACTTAGATACTA